>DATNLN010000171.1:0-57224 GCA_035602855.1 Candidatus Acidiferrales bacterium | reverse complement strand
AAAGCTGAGATTTTGCGCGAAACTTTGCGGCGGATTGGGAAGATTGACTGGGCGGGAGACATCACGGCGCACGGATCGCCTCCGTGGGCTTATCGCAATCGCGCGCAGTGGAAAGTGCGTGCGCCGGAAAATTCGGGCGAGGAGCCAACGCCAGAAATAGGCGCGGATGGCGGCGCCAAGTTGGGCATCGGATATTTTCGCGCGAATTCGACGGCGCTCTGCGCGGTGGAAGATTGCTCGATTATTTCGCCGCTGCTGCTGAAGACGCTTCTTTCTTTGCGCAGGGCCCTGGCGGCGGGAGTTTTGCCGCGGGGGCTGCGGGAAATAGAGGGTTTTGTGGACGCGGCGGACGCCAAGCTGCTGCTGACTGCGACCTTCGCCGGATTTCCTTCTCAGGCCGTAGAGCATGCCGAGACTTTTCGGCGCATTGTGCCGGAGATTGCGAGTTTGCTATTTCACGATCCTAGCCATGACCGCATGGAATTGTACGGGCCGGGATTTTTGGAATACGCGGCGGGAGAAATTTCGTATCGCGTGGGACATTTTTCATTTTTTCAGGTGAACCGGTTTTTGGTGGAGGAACTGGCGCGGGAGGTCGTCGAATGCGACGTGGGCGGACGGCTGGCGATCGATCTTTTCGCGGGCGTGGGATTATTTTCGATTCCGCTGGCGAAGCGCTTTGCGCGCGTGTTGGCGGTGGAATCGAATCCGGCCGCCGCGCGGGACCTGGAAACAAACATGCGCGGACATGGGTCGATCGAAGTGCGTTCGGTGGAGGTGGAGCAGTTTTTGAAGCGTAACAAGGAACGGCCGGAATTGCTGGTACTGGATCCTCCGCGGGCCGGGATGACGCCGGAATCAGTCGAGCGGCTGGGGAAGCTGCGGCCGGAGCGGATTACTTACGTTTCCTGCGAACCGCCCACACTGGCGCGCGATTTGGTGCTGTTTGCGAAGGCGGGATACGACTGCACAGAAGTCCATTTGTTTGATTTGTTTCCTCAGACTTTCCACATGGAAACCGCCGTTCGGCTACGTAAGCGCGGCTGAAGATCGCGCGACTCATGTTTCTTCATCACGCCAGGCTTAGGCTTCGACCGACGGCCGCCGGCCAGTGCCTATTCTTTCATCGCGCCGGCATCTGGCCCGCTTTGTCGCCTTCGCCGCCGTCCCCGGATTCGATCTTGTAGCAGCCGCCTGCTTTTTAAGCGGGCGCGGTTGACGTGCTTCTCGCCTCACCTCCGCGAAATTGCACGCGCCAGCAGCGGCGAACAGCCAAGCAATTTCCTTGGCACGGATTTGCGGATGAAACGCGCAGACGGCCCCGCTGGAAGTCAACGAGAGCTCGAGCGATTCTAGGTGTTGGAATCGGCGGGGTCGTCGGAATCTTCTAGCGATACGTTGTTGGCGGACTGATATTCGGCGATGATTTTGCGGGCTTCGTCGGCTTGGGACTCGAGGACGAAGATTTCAACGTTGTGGGGACCTTCCGGATTCTCCGGGATCGGAAACGGGTCGGTCGAGACCGAGCCCGGGGACTGGATGCCGGCGCTTTCCAGCAAGCCGCGAATTACCAGCGCTTCGGTGGCGTTTTCAGCGACGTGGGCGATGACGACCTTTTCGTTGGAGTATTCCTCGGGCATGTGGGCTCCTCAAAAACAATGCGACAGTACTATTGTGCGCCTCCAGGTCTTAGGTCCATACTAGTTTTCCGGTAGCCAGGTCAAATATGGACGACCCCTCGGTTCAGCCCACGCAGCAAGAGATTGACGAAGAGAGCCGCCGCATTCGCAGGCTGCGCATCCTGGTGCATATTACGCTGGAAACGATTGCGGGTGGAGATTTGTCGCCCGAGGATGCCGCGCAGATGGTGGCCGAGACGCGGAAGATTGCCTTGGATATGTTTCCCGGAAAAGAGCGCGCGTTTGATTTGATTTACCGGCCGCAATTTCAGCGCGTGATGCATGCGGTTTATCGCTTGCAGTAGAGCCTGCCTGTAGGTACAGAGCCTTCCCAGTCAATTAATAGCCGTAGCGGCGCTGGAGCCACATACGGAGCCAGACTACTGCCAGGGCTGCTATGGTGCCGATGAGGGCTTTGTATTCTCGGTTGCGGCGGTAGAGCTCCCACGAGAATGCTTCGGCGGATTTGGTTTCGTGTGGCTGCATGTAGCCGGTGCCGAAAAAGTCCGGCAGGAAGAGCGGCACCTTCGCGGCGTATTCGTCGAACACGGTTCCGAAGCGGGCGCGCAGGTCTTCTTCTTCATTGCGCATCACCGCGTAATAAAACACCACGAAATAAATTGCAATCAGGCTGCCGGCCCACCAGGAATGGCCGGCAATAGCAAATCCGGCGGCTAGGAACGCGCTGCCGAGATAGAGAGGGTTGCGTGTGCGTGCGTACGGCCCGGAAGTGGCTAGTTCGCGATCTTTGCTCAGGTGACCTGCCGCGATGGCGCGGATGAAAATGCCGAATCCCGCGACGGCTGCGCCCATAGCGATCCAGTGGTGCGTGGGCTTGGCGAGGAGCCAATAGAGAATGGCGATGGGATAGCCGATACGCACACGCCAACGCATCCAGAATTTTCTGGGCGGTGCGGCGACGAGTTCGTTTGAGTTGGTGGTCACGCGCTGCCTCACGAATTCGCGCTGCTGATGAGACGTGCTACAGCGTCGGCGACTTGGTCAACAGTGATCGAAAGCATGGGCGAAGAATAGGACGCGCCGCGGCGATAAGTCGTTTCGCTTTTGCTGGGATTGCGGATGACGATGCTTTGGATTTGGTTGTGGGCGCCGTAGGGGCCGTTGCGCGCCGGATCGGTGGGGCCGTACAGGCCGACGACTGGCCTTCCAAGCGCGGACGCCAGATGCAACGGGCCGGTATCTGCCGAGACGACAAATTTTGCGCGATTTAATAGAGCCATCAACGGGCCGAGGCCGAGCGGAACGGCAACGGGCGCCGGAGTTCCTGCCGCGCTGACCAGTTCTTGCGCCAAGCTTTCTTCTCCAGGACCAAAACTGATTATGGCGCGCCAATGATGTTGCACGCCGAGGCGGTGATGCAGTTCGCCGTAGCGTTCAGGCGGCCAACATTTCGAACGCCAGCCGCCGCCGGGATTGAGCACGTAGAAATCTCCGATATTGTGGCGGGCGAGTTCGTGCGTGACTTGTTTCTCATCTTCCGGCCGCAGGGTCAAAGGAAATCGCGGAGTGGAAGTGCGCGCGCCCGCTGCTTCGGCGAGGGTGAGGTTGTGGTCAACCTTATGTGCTCCGCGAGGATTGATTTTATCGGTGTAAAACAAGGAGGCGAAACCCTCGCGGGCGTAGCTGCTTGCGAAACCGATGCGGCGGGGCGCGCCGGAAGCCAAGACCGGGAGCGCGGATTTGTAGAGGCCTTGAAAATCAATCGCGCAGGTGTAGTGTGCCGCGCGCAATTTAGCGACCGTCGAGACCAGGCCCGCGGCGCTTTTCTTTTCGAGCGAGATTATTTCGCTGAGATCGAGGTTGCCTTCGAGCAGGCGCCGCCATTTCGGTTCGATGAGCCAGTCGATGCGAGCTGCGGGAAATGCATCGCGCAGCGCGGAGGCGGCGGGCAGGGCGTGGATTACGTCGCCGAGCGAACCGAGGCGGACGAGCAGGAAGCGCGCGTCAGGCATTGCCGTCCTGACGCAGGCGCGCGAGTAGATCGCGCGTGGAATGTTGCTTGGGATCGCCGACGATCGCGACGCGGATGCCGAGCAGGGCGGCTAGCTCGCGCTCGGGGACTGTGTCAGCGGTGTAGTCCGTACCTTTGGCGTGGACGTCGGGTTGAAGTTCTTTGAGGAGTGAGTTCACGTCGAGCTCGTCGAAGATTACGACATAGTTTACAGATTGCAATGCTGCGACCAGACTGGCGCGGGCGCGTTCGGTGAGGACGGGGCGGCCGGGGCCTTTCAATTTTCTGGTGCTGGAGTCGGAATTGATCCCGACTACCAGAAGATCGCCTTCGGCGCGAGCGGCTTCAAGGTAACGGACGTGGCCTACGTGGAGGACATCGAAGACGCCGTTGGCGAAAACGATTTTGCGCCTGGCGCGGCGATGTTCGTCGAGGATGCCGGCGAGTCCCTGGCTTGAAACGACTTTTTCGCGAGTGTCCATACGATTTTCAGCGCTGCTGCGCGCGGGTTGTTGCTGTGGCGTCCTGGCGCAGAGCGGCTGTTAGTTCGGCGATCGTGACGGTGGCGGTGCGGCGTTTCATTACTACAATTCCGCCGGCGTAATTTGCCAGGTGCGCTGCTTCCAGATAGGACGCGCCAGAGGCTAAGGCGAGAGTAAAAACAGCGATTACCGTGTCGCCCGCGCCGGTGACATCGACGGGCGCATCGGAGCCGTAGATGGGAATATTGCGCAGGACGCGGCTGCGTTCGAACAGGGACATGCCGTCTTTGCCGCGGGTCACGACGAGGGCTTGGAGATTCAGGTCGCGCAGGGCGCGTTGGCCGAGATCCTCTAGCTTGCGAATGTCGGTGCCTATGCGGGCGTGGTAGGCGGCTTCGACTTCCGGCTCGTTGGGAGTGGCGGCGGTGATTCCGGCGTCGCGAAATTCCAGGAGTCGGTGGCGGGAGTCAAGGGTTAGGAGCTTGGCATTCAGTTTTTTAATTATCGCGGGGGAGGCGGCGCCGAAGTCGTAGTCGGAGACCAGGATGGCGCTGGCACGTTGCGCGATTTCCCGGGCTTTGTTTGCGATGGCGCTTTCTGTGCTCGCGGACAGTCTCGCGCTCGGTTCGCAGTCTACGCGCAGAACTTGTTGTTCGGTGGTGTGGGTCCATCCGGCCAGGTACCGCGTTTTTGTGGCCGTGATCCGATCGCGGGCGCGCAGGATGCCCGAGACGTTGATGCGTTTACGGCGGAAATGGTCGAGGAGTTGGCGGCCGGCGTCGTCATCGCCGACGACGCCGACCGGCAGAACACGGGCGCCGAGATCGGCCAGGTTGAAGACGGCATTGGCTGCGCCGCCTGGATACGATTCGGTGCGGCGGTGGCGAAGGATCAGGACGGGGGCTTCGCGGGAGACGCGGGAAATTTCGCCCGAGACGAATTCGTCGAGGACGAAATCGCCGACGACGCCGATGATTTGGCGGGGGAAGCTGGCGACGAGGTCGAGCAGGCGGGTCAGGTCCACGCTGGCGTCGGATTCGATGTCGGATTTCCCAGGCGCGCCGGACGAGGATGACTTGGCCGGCCTTGGGTGTTTGCGCTGCTTGCGTGCGTTGCTCAACCAAGCTCCTTGATGGCTTCCTGTTTTCCTTTGCGCGCCGCTCGAAACCTATCACAGCGGTGTCTGGTGCGGCAATTGGACGCGCCTTTGCGTTTTTATAATTACATCGGCAGCTTCGGTTGCGTAGCGTCGAGACGCGCAGCAGTCGAGAGTACGGCGAGCCAGAATTCATCGGCGTTGTCTATTTGCATGGAGATGGAGCAGTAGAACGTCCGCAATTTTCCGCAGTCGACTGCGTGCAGATTGTACAGGTCTTTCTCGGTGCAAATCAGGGCGCTGGCACCTGATTCCCGTGCCAGCTGGAGAATTACCTGGTCGTCCTTGTCGGTGTAGCGGTGGTGATCCGGAAAGAATTTGTGGCCGACGATTTGTAGGCCCCAGGTGCGTAGGTCATCCAGGAACGCTGCGGGATTGCCGATGCCGCAGAATGCGAACAGTTTTGGTAGCGCATCCGGAGCGACTGCGCCGCCGAATTGGCCGTCGGTGAAGCTCTGGATGGCGTTGAGTTTTGGACGGGCGTAGAAAATTGGAGCGGTGGAATCGCGACGGATGGCGGATTCGATCGCGGGTGCGTAGGTGCTGCGTGTGATTACGATGATGTCGGCGCGGGCCAAGGCGGAGCGTGGCTCGCGGAGATGTCCGGCGGGCAGGAGGCGGCCGCCGCTGAACGGATTTGTCGCGTCTATCAGGACGATATCCACGTCGCGTGCTAGTTGCAGATGCTGGAAACCATCGTCGAGGACGAACCAGTTCACGCCGCGCTTGGCTAGTTCCCTGCCCTGTTGGTAGCGATTTGCGCCGACGCCGAAGTACACGCGATCGCCGAGACGGGTTTGCAGCAGGCATACTTCGTCGCTGGTTCTGCTGCTGATTCTCGCGCCGGTGTCGGTGGCGGCGGCCTGCGGATTATTTTTCGCTGCGGCTGCGATTTTTTCGCCGTGATAGCCGCGGGTTAGGATGCCCACGTTCTTTCCTTCGCTTAGAAGGCGTTCGGCGATCCAGAGCACCATGGGAGTTTTTCCGGTGCCGCCGGTGGTTAGGTTGCCGACGCTGATGACTGTGCCATCCAGTTCGTGAGATTTCAGGATGCCTCGGCGGTAGGCGCGCGCGCGCAAATGTGCTGCGGCGCCGTAGGGCAGCGTGAACGGCCAGAGAAGTGATTGCTTCAGCGTCATGCGCCGTGCTCCTTGGCGGAGCGGTTGTGCCAAACGGCGGCGATGTGATCGAGCGAGCGTTCGGTGGCGCCGCGATTGCGCTGGGAAATTTCGCGGGCTGCTCGGCCCATGCGTTCGCGCATCGCGTTGTCTTCGATCAGCTGAATCCAGACTTTGCCGAGACCTGGGCCTGTCGACACTTGAACGCCCGCGTGCACGTCGAGAAATTGGTCGGCCATCTCTTTGAAATTTTCCATGAAGGCGCCGAAAACTGGCGGACGCGCGAACCAGGCAGGTTCGAGAATATTGTGTCCGCCGGCGGCAACGAGCGAGCCGCCCACGAAGGCGGCGTCCGCAAGGGAATAGAGGCCGGCCAATTCGCCGATGGAATCAAGGAGGAGGACGTCGGCGGCTTCATCGAGCGTGGAGGTAAAGTCGAGTTCGCTGCGCCGGACAACTTTCCAACCGCCTGCTGCGGGAATGGCAGCCGCGGCGTCGAATTGCGCGGGCTTGCGCGGGGCGAGGATCAGCAGCGTGCGGCGGAATTGGCGTTGCACAAGATCGTATGCGGCGAGGACGGATTCTTCTTCGCCGGCGACTACGCTGCCGGCGACGAGGATTGGCCAGCGTTCTTGTTGGCGGATTTGCTGCTCGAGCCATTGACCGAAACGGGAGATGGCGGGCGGGGCGGCGTCATATTTCAGATTTCCTGTGACCGCGATACGGTCTGGTGCAGCGCCCATGGCCTGGAGGCGCGCGGAATCTTCCGGCGATTGCGCTAAGAAAAGTTCGGCGTCTTGCATGGTGCGCTGGAAAAATGGCCCGACCAGGAATTCCCATTGTTTGAAGCGCGCGAAGGATTTCTCGGAGATGCGGGCGTTAGCGAAGATCACAGGGATATGCGCGCGATGCGCTTCGCGGAGGAAATTAGGCCAGATTTCAGTTTCCATGACGATGACCAGGGAGGGATGGATCGAGCGGAGAGCACGGCGCACCGGAACGACCCAGTCCAGCGGAAAATAGAAGATTCCGTCGGCGGTTTGCAGCCGTTCGCGGGCTAGGCGCTGGCCGGTTTCGGTGGTGGTGGAAACGAAAATTACCGCGGCGGGATATCGGCGTTTGAGTCCGTCGATCAAGGGTTGAGCGGCTAGCACCTCGCCGACTGACACGGCGTGGATCCAGACTGCCCCGCCCTTCCCGGCGCTGGTTGCGGCAACCGATGCGGCTGCGGCACGAGCGGCGATTTCCGGCGGCAAACTTCCGAGGCGTTCGCGCAGAGCGCGGGAAGGTTCGCCGGCACGCCATCCGCGCAGCGCGAAATACGGTGCGAGGAAGAACATGCCGGCCGCGGTGAGGATGCGATAGAAAAAATACATTGCGTGGGTGTCGCGCACAGGAGCCGGGAAAGAGGCTTTGCCGCGTGCGGACCCGGTATTATAGTGGCAGCCGCGAGAAAACGCGCACAACTTCCGGTGGCGCAGAGGCATCGCACAGCAGGATGACGAGAAAATCATTCAGTCTTTTTTCTGTTGCGATCTTATGGCTGTGCGGCGGCCTTGGCGCGCAGAACAATCCGGCCGCACACAAGGGGCAGCAAGCTACGCCGGATCCGGGCGCGGCGCTGGCGCACGACCATCACGATGGCCTGACGGTGACGGCCGACCCCTACACGGACAAAGCGCGCGGCAAGGAAAAATTCGGCAAGGCCAATCCGCTGGACGCAGGAATTCTGCCCGTGGAAATTTTTATGCGCAACGAAACGAACGAGCCGATTCATGTGGACATCAACACCATTCAGTTGGAAGTGCAGTTGCGTAAAGGCAACCGGCAGGAACTTGACTGGCTGCCTCCGGAGGACGTGGCTGGTTTGGTGGCGCATCCTGGCGGAGTAACTCCTTCGAACCGGCCGCGGATTGCAGGGATTCCTTTGCCGAGCGGCGATAAGAAGACGGATAAGCTGGCGGAAATTTTGCGGCCGTTGACGCTGGATGCGGACGTGGTGCCGCCGCTGGGAGCCTTGCACGGATTTTTGTACTTCAATGTGAATTATGAAATGTCGCTGGCGGACACGGCGGTGCTTTATGTGCCGGACGCGTCGGTGATTGCGTCGAAGAAGGCGCTGATGTTCTACGAAGTGCGGTTCGGCAAGGCTGCGCAGGCTCCTGCGAATCCGTCCCCTTAAGCAATTGGCCTCTTGATTCGAATCAGAATCTAGCACGCAGGGGCGCGCTCCGGGCCGTCTCTCAGGCGGCGTCATTCGAGCGCTAAAAAGCGAATTGACTTGATAGGAGGGCGGGAAGTAGGCTTCCGATTGCCGTATACTTTCTGCACTTCGCTTCGGAGGGCTACCCTCATGACGAAGTCACTCCGTCGCCGGGAATTCTTAAAGACTTTGGGCGCTACGGGCGTGCTGGCAGGCGTGTCGCGATCACTGACGGGGGCGTCGCGATCATCGGCTGGGGTCTTGGCAACACCTGCGAGCGCGGCTCTCTCGCTTGCGGGCGCGGGGGCTGTGCCAGAGGCGCCGAACAAGATTCAGACGTTTAATTATGACGGCGTCCGTTTGGGCAAGAGCCGGTGGGGCGACCAGTATTTGCGGGCGCGCGATTTTTATTTCAATGTTTCGAACGACGATATTTTGCAGGGGTTCCGGGCGGCGGCGGGACTGCCGGCGCCAGGGAAACCCTTGGGCGGATGGTGCGAGAAGGACAGCGCGACGGTCTTCGGGCAGTGGTTGAGCGGAATGTCGCGCATGTATCGCGCTGCAGGCGATACGGCGATGCGCGATAAGGCTGCTTATTTGTTGACGGAGTTTGCAAAGACGGTGGGAGCTGACGGCGATTGCCGCATGCGGCCTTACCCTTACGAGAAACTGACGTGCGGGCTGACGGATATGCACGAGTATGCAAATCATCCGGAGGCGATGCCGCTGCTTTCTAAGGTGACCGATTACGCTAGCAAGACTTTTGATCGCACGCGCGCGCCGGCCAATCCCGAACCGTGGGAAATGCACTCGGGGAAACCGCTGGAATGGTACACGCTGCCGGAAAATCTTTTTCGCGCGTACGCGTTGACCGGAAACGCGCAGTACAAAGATTTTGCGGATGTGTGGCTGTATCACTCTTACTGGAATAAATTTGCCGCGACGGCGGCGCCTACCGATGCGTCGGGCGTGCACGCTTACAGCCACGTGAATACATTCAGCAGTGCAGCGATGGCTTACTCGGTGACGAACGATCCCGCGTATTTGCAGATTATCAAGAACGCTTACGATTTTCTGCAGAACACGCAGACTTATGCCACGGGCGGATATGGTCCGGTAGAGCGGATTATGCCTGCCGGGAGCCTAGGCAAGGCGCTCGAGTATCAGCAGAATTGTTTCGAGGCGCCTTGCGGTTCGTGGGCTGGATTCAAGCTTTCGCGCTACTTGACGCAGTTTACGGGCGAGGCGCACTACGGCGATTGGGCGGAGCGCTTGCTTTACAACGGAATTGGGGCATCGCTTGAGATTAATGGTCCAGGGCGACATTTTTATTATGCGGATTACCGGATGGCTGGAGGGGTGAAAATTTTCAGCCGCAACGCTTACACGTGCTGCTCGGGGACCTACATTCAGGATGTGGTGAATTTTCACGATTTGATTTATTACAAGGATGATCCGACGAACGCTGATGCGGGTTTGTATGTAAGCTTGTACGTGCCGTCCGAAGTGACGTGGAAGCGGGTGGGCGGCGAAGTGAAAGTGACGCAGGTGACGCAATATCCGGAAGCGCAAACGAGCACTTTGACGCTGCAGATGGATCGCAGCGCGAAGTTCCCGTTGCGTTTTCGCATCCCTGGATGGGCGCAGGACGCAGCGCTGAAAGTGAACGGCGCTGCAGCGCAGGTTCGTTGCACGCCGGGAACTTGGACGACGATTGATCGCAAGTGGAGTTCGGGCGACGCCGTCGAGATTACGATTCCCTTGCGGCTGCGCATGCTGCCGGTGGATCCGCAGCATCCGCATCGCGTGGCGATCGTGCGCGGGCCGGTGGTGCTGGTGCAGGACGGCGGAGTGCACGAGCCGGTCTTCAGGCTTCCGTACAATGATGAGGACCTGAACAAGTGGCTGGTGGCCGATGAGGAGGGGCCGAGCGTCTATCGCGTGGTGCCGCCGGATCGGAAGCACGTGATGGCGAAGTTCCGGCCGTTTTACGCGGTGGGACCGGACTATTATTACAGGATGTATTTTGATTTGGACTCTTTGCCGGTCTATTTATGGCAATACCAGGGCTAGGCCGGGATTGCCGCGGATCCAGTACCGAAAGGCGCAAGGATCGGGCCGATGTTATCGACACCTGGAACCTGTCGCAGTTCCAGCAATTCCCTGTGATCAGGTTGCGGATCGGACCCCGTGAGGGTCTGCGGCCGCTAAATCCTTCATTTCTTGACGTGCGCCGGCTTTCCTGATACAAAAGGCCATTCTGGTCTGTTACTTCTCGCTGTCAGCAGGCTCCCCGATTAAGGAGTCTTCATCCGGAGGAAGAATGTCGGTACAAGTATGGGGTTACATGTGCGCGAAAGTGCGGACGGCGGGGGGCGAATAATGCTGCAAGTGCTGCAAATTCTATGGAAGCTCGGATGTCGCGCCGGGCGAGTCGGCGCGGCGGGTTGTACAGCGATTTTATTGAGCGCGGCCCAGGCGCAGGCGCGGACTGCGCCGGAAACGCCGGGCGGCGAAGCGAATCTGAAGTTGCCGGATTTATCTTCCGTGAATTTTCTGGGAATAAATGGGCACAAGCTTTTGTTGTTTGGCATTTTGTTCTGTGTGTTCGGACTGGCGTTTGGCCTGGCGATTTACACCAAGCTGAAAAACCTGCCGGTGCATCGCGCGATGCGCGAGATTTCCGAATTGATTTACGAGACTTGCAAGACCTACCTGATCACGCAGGGGAAATTCCTGCTGCTGCTGGAAGCGTTTATCGCCGTGGTGATCGTGCTGTACTTCGGCGTGCTGCTGCATTACGAGGCGGCGCGGGTCGTGATTATTCTGGCGTTCAGTATGGTTGGCATCATGGGGAGTTTTGGCGTCGCGTGGTTCGGGATTCGCGTGAACACGTTCGCCAATTCGCGCACGGCGTTTGCGGGACTGCGCGGCAAGCCGTTTCCGATTTATCACATTCCGCTGGAAGCCGGGATGAGCATCGGGATGATGCTGATCAGCGTGGAATTGCTGATGATGCTTTTCATTCTGCTGTTTATCCCGGGAGATTACGCGGGGCCCTGTTTTATTGGATTTGCGATCGGCGAATCTCTGGGAGCGGCTGCGCTGCGCATCGCGGGCGGAATTTTCACCAAGATCGCCGATATTGGCTCGGACTTGATGAAGATTGTGTTCAAGATCAAGGAGGACGACGCGCGCAATCCGGGCGTGATTGCGGATTGCACGGGCGACAATGCGGGCGATTCGGTGGGTCCGAGCGCCGATGGGTTTGAGACTTACGGGGTGACCGGCGTCGCGCTGATTACGTTTATTTTACTGGGTGTGAAGAATGCGGACCCTGCAGTACAGGCGACGATTCAGGTGCAGTTGCTGGTGTGGATTTTCGTAATGCGCATCGCGATGCTGGTCGCTAGCGCGGCTGCTTACTTCCTGAACGATTTTATTTCCAGAGCGCGGTTTGCGACAGCGGATAAGATGAATTTTGAGTCACCGCTGACGTCGCTGGTGTGGATCACTTCGCTGGTTTCGATTGCGATGACTTATGCGATTTCGTCGGTGATTATTCCGGTGCTGAACGGCGACTCGAGCCAGTGGTGGAAGCTTTCGACGATTATTTCCTGTGGAACTTTGGCTGGCGCGATTATTCCGGAACTAGTGAAAGTGTTTACTTCGACGGAATCGCGGCATGTGAAGGAAGTGGTAGCGTCGGCGGAGGAAGGCGGAGCGTCGCTGGGGATTCTGTCGGGATTCGTGGCCGGGAATTTTTCGGCTTATTACATTGGGCTGGCGATGGTTTTGCTGATGTCCGTCAGCTACCTGGTGAGCTTGCAAGGCTTGAGCGGTTTGATGATAGCGGCGCCGGTGTTTGCGTTTGGTCTGGTGGCGTTTGGATTTCTGGGGATGGGGCCAGTGACGATCGCGGTCGATTCCTACGGACCGGTGACGGATAACGCGCAATCGGTTTATGAACTTTCATTGATCGAGACGATTCCCAGCATCAAGCAGGAATTGAAGCGGGATTTCAATATCGATGTGAATTTCGAGCGTGCGAAAGAATTGCTCGAGGAGAATGACGGGGCGGGCAACACTTTTAAAGCTACCGCGAAGCCTGTGCTGATCGGGACTGCGGTGGTGGGCGCGACGACCATGATTTTCTCGATCATTATGGCATTGACGAACGGAATTACCGAGAACGTGGACAAACTTTCGCTGCTGCACGCGCCGTTTTTCTTGGGGTTGGTTACCGGCGGCGCGATGATTTATTGGTTTACGGGCGCTTCGACGCAGGCGGTTACTACCGGCGCTTATCGCGCGGTGGAATTCATCAAGGCGAATATCAAGCTGGAAGGCGTGGAGAAGGCGTCGGTGGAAGACAGCAAGAAGGTGGTGGCCATCTGCACGAAGTACGCGCAGAAAGGCATGCTGAATATTTTCATTGCGGTTTTCTTTGGGACGCTGTCGTTTGCGTTCATTGAGCCGTTCTTTTTCATCGGATATTTGATTTCGATTGCGATTTTTGGTTTGTATCAGGCGATTTTCATGGCCAATGCGGGGGGGGCCTGGGACAACGCGAAGAAGATTGTGGAAGTGGAGATGAAGCAGAAGGGCACGCCGCTGCACGATGCCACGGTGGTCGGAGATACGGTGGGCGATCCGTTCAAGGATACTTCATCGGTGGCTTTGAATCCGGTGATCAAGTTCACTACCTTATTCGGCTTGCTGGCTGTGGAATTGGCGGTGCAATTGACGGCTGAGACCGGCGGGAATTTAACGCATATTTTGGCTGCGGCGTTCTTCTTGGTTTCGTTCTTCTTTGTTTACCGGTCGTTTTACGGGATGCGGATCAAGGGGTCGGAGTGACCAGACGCGCGGGGTGGGGTTCGTCGGCCTTCACGCGGATTGTTTGGTTGTCCGTGCTTTCTCTCGAAGATCTGAAACGAGCCGATAAACCGAATCCACGTCGTCAATATCGACGAACGTCGGCACGGACCCGATGCTCAACCCGTTCCATGGCCCCATCCCCGGTTGTCTGACCAGATCGGTCGCGATTCACCGAAACGCAAAATTCCAACTCCGCTGGATTCACCTTCTTTGATGAGGGACGGCAGCGAATCGAGGTAGGCTGCGGCCATTTGCCGTTTCCAACCCTCCTGAACCACGATGACACGACGGTTCGTCACCGCGTAGTGAGTGCGCCCTTTCAGCTAAGCTGCATAAAAGAACTGACCCCAAATTAGGTATTGCCCGATCAGGACAAATGGCGCGCCCCACAGCATTCCAAACGTCCACCGCTGACTGGAATGCGCTCCCCACATTCCCGCAACGCTTGCTTCCCAGAAAATAGCAAAACCACCCCCCAGGAGGCTGAATGGAATCAGCGACGCGTCTTGCTTGTGAAAGATGACAGACGCCTCTGGCTGTCCAGCCCACCCCACAAGACAGTTTCGCCGGAAGTGAGTTCCGGTTGAACGGCGGCTGCAGGGTTCGGATTGATTTGTGGCATGTATCCAAGCGTAAGACAATTCGAAACCGGCGTGCGGCAGTACAGACGCGGGTGTGTGCAGAGATTCGACTGATCGGGATGGGAACGTCAGCAAACGTCGAGTTGATTGTGTAAGCGAGTCGCCGTCGAAATTCGTCGCGCGAAACCAGCTGGACGAGGCCTGAGTCAAGATCTTGCATGCGTCGGGCGATTGAGGCGTCCCAGACGGCTTCAACCGATTCGTCTTTGGCGTGAACTGGCTTTCGATTATAGAACCGGCCAGTTCTGCGCGGTCTGGCACCGCGAGCTCGACGGCCGTCTGGGAGAATATACGCCGCGGACGGCCGCGAGCTGCGGCCTCACCGGAATCATGCTGGGGGAAGGAACCGAGCGGATGAGTTTACGCCTTCACCAGGCCCAGGAATTGGCGGGGGTCGTTGGCGAAGCCGGGGAAGACTGTGCCGAGGTCGCGGTCGCCTAGGTGCTTGTTGATGATTTCGCCTAGGACGCTGCGATAGTCTGTCGTGAGCGCCAGGTCGCGGCCTTGATTTAGTTGGGCTTCGCTTAGGCCGGGCCAGCGCGTGTAGACTTTGCCGCCTCGGATGTCGCCGCCCATTACGAACATGCAGTTGGCGTGGCCGTGGTCGGTGCCGCGGTTGCCATTTTCGTGCGCGGTGCGGCCAAATTCGGACATGCTCACGAAAACGACGTCGCCCATGCGATCGCCCATATCTTGATGGAACGCGGCGACTCCCTGCCCCAGATCGCGCAGCAGATTCGAGAGCTGGCCCTGCACCCCGCCTTCGTTGACGTGATGATCCCAGCCGCCGCTATCTAAGAATGCAACTTCCAGACCGACATCTGCTTTGAACAGCTCCGCAATTTCCTGCAGGCTTTGGCCGAAACGATTCTTGGGATACTCCGCGCCATTTTCGGGTTGGTACTTGTCGGGATTTATTTTTTTGAGCTGGTCAATCGCTTCGAAAGTTTCCGTGCCTACCCCGCGCAATGCGTGATCCACCGTTTGCGCGTACATCGCTTCGAAGCCGCCTTCGGTGGTTTGCTGCGGGCCGTTCATTTTGAATTGTTTGAGGTCGGGTATGGCGACGGCGGAAGCGCTGCCTTGCAATGTGCGTGGAAGATAGGGGCCGAAGGCTACTGCACGAAATGGCGTCGGCCTTTCTTCGGGCATGGTTTGCAAGGTTCGGTTGAGCCAGCCGTCATCGGTGGCTTTCCGGCCCGGAGTGCCGGATTCCATGAAATCCTGCGCGTCGAAGTGGGAGCGCGTGGGATCCGGCGACCCGACGGCCTGCACGATGGCGAGTTGGCCGTTGCGAAACAGTGGAAGCATGGGCGCGAGGCTGGGATGCAGGCCAAAAAAACCGTCGAGATCGAGCGCGGCCTCGCTGCTGCCCTGGCGGGGTTGGGGAATCGCGATGGTGGGGCGCATGCGGTAGTAGTTTGGTTCGCCGAAGGGGACGACGACGTTGAGGCCGTCCATGGCGCCACGTTGGAAGAGGACTACCATTTTCTTTTTATTGGGCGCGGGAGTGCCGACTACCGCCCGCTGCAGGAAGGATGGGAGAGCGGCCATGCCGAGCATGGCGACGCCGCCGTTTTTTAGAAAATATCGGCGCGAGATGTTCATTGCGGTGCTCCTATATTGCCTGCGCGCTAGCGGCGCTGAAATTCCGGGGTGCCTAGCACCAGGCCTACTACCAGGCCTTCGTTTACTTGCTTGACTGGATCATCGAGGCGCGCTTGGAGAATCTGCGGATCTTTCAGGCGAGCTTCGAGCGTTGCTTGGGTGGACGGCGTGATCTGACCATCTAGAAAAATTTGAATGGAACGGGCTAGGGCTGCGCTGGGATCTTTGGAGGCCTCTGCGCCGAGCATCGGATTCAGATCTACGGTGGCGCCGCCCATCTTGTCTCCGGCGAAGGCGAGCGCGAAATTCAGGCGGTTCAGCAGTGCGCCGGTGTTCACCCAGGTTTCGGCTTTATCGGAATATCCTGTGGGTGGCTGGCAGAGATAGAGCGGCTCGCCCATGCGTCCAACCCATTGCGTCAGAGGCAGAGTGATGGTGGATTCCGCGTTCAGCGCGCGGGAGGTGCTGGCGACGAGTTCGAAGGGCGTCTTAACTTTCGAGCGGTATGCATCTTTGGACCAGAATTCCGGCGAGTAAACCATGGTGCGCAGCACGGTGCGGATGTCGCCGTTGCTTGCGGTGAAACTTTTCGCCATACGCGCAACCAGAGGCGCAGGGGGATTGTCTGAAACGAAGTGCCGCGCCAGTTCCGTGGAAATGAATCTTGCGGTTGCCGGCTGGCCCGCCAGCATTTTCAGAGCTTCTTCGCCGTCTTTTTCGCCGTGGTAATTAAAGGCGCGGCCCATCACGACTTTTTTGGCTTGGTCGTGGATTTTCTCGTCGAAGAAAAATTGCGGATCTTTGCGCGGTTCGTGAATCGTCCAACCCGTCAGGCACTCGGCCATCTGAATCACGTCCTGCTGCGTGTAGCCAGCGTCCACGCCGACGGTGTGGAGCTCCATCACTTCCCTGCCGTAATTTTCATTCAGTCCGCGGTCGGGTTTCTTGGGCGCGGCGTTCGGCGCGGGGAGGGGGCCGCTCGTGGCCGGCCCCGGAAACGTGCCGGGCGTGGGCATGGACCCGCCCGCGAATGCTCCTTGGTAGCGCGCGCGGCGAAAATTTTTCAGCGCTTCCTGGCGCGCGACAGCGGCAGGGTCGGCGCTCAAATAATTGTCGAGGAAGTAGAGCATCGCAGGGCTTTTCGCGGTGGCAAGCAGCAGCTCCGAGAATTTGCCCATGGCGTGCGGACGAATCGTGTCGCGCTCGTAGGCGGTCAGGAACCACTTGTCGTCGCCCTTGTTCGCGAAAACATTGAAATGGTTGAACCAGAAATCTTCCAACACGGCCTCGAGCTGGCGATTGCTGTAAACGGCGCGGTCCACCTTGGCCATGGAAAGTTCGGCGACGATGCGATTGGGGCCTTGCAGCTTGGCTAATTGTTGCTGGGCTTTATCGAGATTGTCGTTGCCGGTGACGATGATTTGCGATTCGGCTTGCTGCTGCTTGGCTTTCTGTTGGTCTTCGTATTGTTGCTTGGCTTGTTCTTTGCTGAGTCCCTGTTGCTTGGCATTCTGATCCGGATGCGGAAATTCTTCGAGCAGGCGCTTGGAAGACATGGCCAGCGTCGGATAGCGCTCCAGACGCAGATTCAGGTCCGCGTCGTTGATTGTTTCTGGATGCAGTTGCTGCTCGATCCATTTTTCCAGACCCATTCGCCGGACTTGCTCGACGTCTCCGGGGCGCGGGCCATAAGCGAGGCGATTCATCGCGTGGAGGATGGCTTCGTCTTCGGTGAGTTCGGTGATGGGGAGTTTGCCTTTGAATTTCTTGTCGAGAGTGATGTGTTCTGTCGCGGCACTGGAATTCACAGTGGGCTGGGTGCCGGATTGATTCTGGTTTGCGGCGCTGGCGTGCGGGACCGATATTGCAAAACCGAGGCCCAGAACGGCTGCGAGAAGCGCAACGCCAGGAGCATCCAGGCGGTTGCGAGTCGGAAGGATTTTAGCTTTTTGCACTGCAGCGGCCTCAGAGCGCACGATGCGCTGAGTAACGACCAAAGGGTTTCGTTGCTCGCAGTTAGTTTAACCCCGGCGGTGAGTAAAAGTTGCAGGCGCAGCCTAGTGGTCAACAAGCGGCGGAGCATTTGTCCGGCGAAGCGGCCGCTGGAGCTTAGCCCAGCAAGGTGTGGCTGAGGCGTTTGAGGGACTCCGCGGACTGATAGGATTCGGCGTTGTAGGCTGCGCCGAGCAGGACCACTACGGCGGTCAAGTACATCCAGAGGAGCAAGCCGATTGCGGCTGCGAGGCCGCCGTAGACGACGTCGTAGGGCATTCTGCGCACGTAGAAGCCGAAGAGCACGTCAACCACCCACCACAGGACCGTCGAGACGATTGCGCCAGGAAGCAAACTCATGAATCCGCGACGGCCCGGGCAGCCGATGCGATAGAGGAGCACGAGAGCGAACATGGATAGGACGAAGACGACGATTGCCTGGAATACGACCTCCACGTCGTGAATCAGAATAGGCTGGCCGATTTGGCTGACGAGCCAGGCGCGGGCCTGTTTGCCGAAAACGGTGAGAATCACGACGACGGCGGTGGGGGCGATCGTCAGCAGCAGCAACAGGAGCGCGCGCAGGTGGACGCGCCAGTAGCCGCCACGCAGCGGATCAGCTTCGATGATGCGGAAACCTTCGATGAAGCCGACCATGACCTGCGAGCCGGCGACCAGAGTGCCGCCCAAACCGAGCAGGAACCACTTCCAGGGGTGCGTGCCCTTGCGCACGAAATATTGGGTGACGACGTCGTCACTGCCGGGCGGGAGGATCAGCTTCAACCGTTCGGGGACCTCGCGCAACGCGCCGTGGAAGGACTCGGTACTGCTGATCACACCCAGCGCCAGAAGTAGCATGGGGAAAAAGGCCAGGAACATGTTGAAGGCGATGGCCTGGCTGAGGGTGATGCAGTCTGGAAAGATGCGGCCGAGGCCACGGAATAAATTTTTCAGTAGTTGGTCCATTAGGTCGCCCGCGGGATTATACGGTTAGTGCGCGTGAATCGTGCGAGATTTTTGGAAGCCGTTACGGTGCCCACCTCAGGCGGCGAATTGCACGGAAAATTGCTGAGGTCGAGCGCCGGTTTCGGGCAAACATTCGACCGAAGGTGGCCAAAGCTTCCCGTGTTCGTCCGCGAACACCGAATGCGTTCCGTCCATCTGAAATAATCGAAAGGTGATACGCGTCCCGTCGGCCAACGTTTGGCTACGCTCGATCTCGATTGGGATTCTCAGGGGAACGGTTTGGTACCAGAGATTTGGAGATCCCCAGGATATGGGGAGTTACGCTTCTCCGATAAACGGTCCGGCCCGCGCACGGGCAGCACAGAAACGCGCCCGACAAACCCCGGTTGGAACCCGACGCCGCGCTGTTTCAGGTGCCTGCAGACGATGCGATCCAAGCTCAATAACGCGCTGCCTGCTCGGGTTTACCGCCCTGCCATACCGGCCTGGCATCCCGCTGTTGCGCTAGTTGTATCGGCCAACGCGACCCGGAATTACTGGGCTCTCCCGCTGCGGCTGGCTTGCCGCTTTTCGTGGCGCAGAGTAAACTTTGCAGACGATTGGCGCGAATTGCGGCGGACGGGAGGAATTTGATGTCTCGTATCGTGCGTTGTGGACTGATTCAGGTTCATTGCGAGTGGTCGCCGGAGAAGTATTCAATTCGCGACATTTCCAAGAAGATGGTGGAAAAGCACGAGAAGCTCATTCATGAGGCGGCGAAGAAGAAAACGCAGATTTTGTGTTTGCAGGAACTTTTCAACGGCCCTTATTTCTGCGCGGAGCAGCAGGCGCGTTGGTATGAGATGACCGAGCCGATTCCGGACGGCCCGACCGTGGAGCGGATGCAGAAGCTGGCCAAGAAATATGGGATGGCGATCGTGGTTCCCGTGTACGAGCGCGAAATGACGGGGCTTTTTTACAACACGGCCGCGGTGATTGATGCCGATGGAAAATATCTGGGGAAATATCGCAAGCATCATATTCCGCAGGTGGCGCCGGGATTTTGGGAGAAATTTTACTTTACGCCGGGGAATACGGGCTATCTTACCTTTCAGACAAAGTTTGCGCGGATTGGTGTTTATATCTGCTACGACCGGCATTTTCCTGAAGGAGCGCGGGTGTTGGGCCTGAATGGGGCCGAGATTGTGTTCAATCCGTCGGCGACCGTGGCGGGGTTGAGCGAATACTTGTGGGAGTTGGAGCAGCCGGCGCACGCGGTGGCGAACGGTTACTTTGTAGGCGCAATCAATCGCGTGGGCAAGGAAGCACCGTGGAATATCGGCGAGTTTTACGGCAAGAGTTATTTTTGCAATCCGCGCGGCAAGATAATTGCGCAGGCGAGCCGGGACAAGGATGAGGTGCTCGTTGCTGATTTGGATTTAGGCGAGATGGATCAGGTGCGCCAAACGTGGCAGTTTTATCGCGATCGTCGACCGGAGTCGTACGGAGAGATCACTCGGACGCATGCGGGCGCGAAAGCGGTCGATGCCGCAGATTAAGTGAGCGGGAAAAGTCACGCAAGCAAAGGAAAGGGCCGACTGAGATGACGACTACGCCGAAAGTGGTGCCGACGCGGAGTGAAGAGGTGGTGCGGAAGCATAAGGAGTTTATCTGGCCTTCGGTGACGAATTATTACCAGCATCCCTTGGTGGCCGACCACGCTTCCATGCAATACCTGTGGGACATCGAGGGCAACAAGTACCTCGATTTCTTCGGCGGGATCGTGACCATCGGCGTGGGGCATTGCCATCCGAAGGTAACGGAGAAGATCAAGGCGCAGGTGGACAAGCTGCAGCACACTTCGACGCTTTTTCCGAACGAAGCGGTGGTGGCGCTGGCGGAAAAATTGGCAGAAATTACGCCGGGGAAACTGCAGAAGAGCTTTTTCACCAGTTCGGGCACTGAGGCGAATGAGGCGGCGATCATGCTTTCACGGATGGCTTCGCCCAGTTACGACATCGTGGCGCTGCGGCACGCTTATTCGGGCGGATCGGCTCTGGCCAAGTCGGTGACTGCGCAATCAGCTTGGCGCAAGGGCGGAGTGATCAGCGTGGGGATTTCGCATGCGGTGAATCCTTATTGTTATCGCTGCCCTTTGCACCTGACCTATCCCTCGTGCAACGTGGCTTGCGCAAATGACGTGGAGAGCGTGATTCAGACCACTACCAGCGGATCGATTGCGGCGTTTATCGCAGAGCCGATACAGGGCGTGGGCGGCTTCATTACTCCGCCGCCGGAATATTTCAAGATTGTGTACCGTATTGTGAAAAATTACGGTGGGCAATATATCTCGGACGAAGTGCAGACGGGGTGGGGGCGCACCGGAAAAAAATGGTGGGGGATCGAGCAGTGGGAAGTAACGCCGGATATTATTACATCGGCGAAGAGCATGGCGAATGGCGTGCCGGTAGGCTTGACGATCACTACCGCGGAACTGGCGGACAAGTTTCAGGGATTGAATATCGCAACGTTCGGCGGGAATCCCGTGACGTCAGTCGCGGCGCGGGCGGTGATTGAAGTGATCGAAGAAGAAAATCTGCGCGAGAATACTTTCGTGGTGGGCAGTTACTTCCGCAAGAAACTGGAAGAACTGCAGCAGAAGTATCCGTTGATTGGCGATGCGCGCGGCATGGGCATGATGCAGGCGTTGGAGCTGGTGAAGGACCGTCAGACGAAGGAGCCTGCTCCGCAAGAGACGAATCAGATTCTGGAACGCACGCGCGCGAATGGTTTGCTGGTGGGCAAGGGCGGGATGTATGGGAATGTGATTCGCATGGCTCCGCCGATGAATATTTCGAAGGCGGATGTGGATGAGGGGATCCGGCTGCTGGACAAATCGTTCGCTGAGGTTCGCCTATAGCGATGCAAGCTGCGGACAACGTCGAGGGGATGGGGGTTAGGTTCGGGCTGGCGGGGGGGTTTTCCTGTTGGTTCTCGCGGCGTTTCAAGTTTTGGTTATTTGGAAATTGATCGGGGAGCCTTCTGCGGCCAGATGGACGCTTGCTTGCCTCGCCGCGCCCCTCAGCGGAGTGTTACTTACGGGGCTGCACGGCCTCGCGACAAGAGTCAATCCGACTGGAAAAATGTTCCTGTGGGCTTTGGTTTTGCTCGTCAGCGTCCTGGGAGTTGATATCTTCAAGCTGTTGCACCACTCCCTGACGAAGGATCCTTTCTGGACCGTGTTTACCGGCGGCTCGTGGGTCGTAATCTTTACCTTTTGGATTCGGCGCCATCGGTTTGAGTTTAAAACAAAGACACCCAAGGCAATCCACCGAGTCTGTTTTGCGAGATTAGGACGGAGAGTGTAATGGCCACGGCGATAACGACGGATCAGCTTTGTCGGAATTACATTGATGGACAGTGGGTGGAGTCGAAGTCCGCCAAGATTGTGGAGCGGCGGAACCCCGCTAACACGGAGGAGGTGGTGGCGCGCATACCGCTTTCGACGCGGCAGGAAATGAAAGAAGCTATCGTGGCGGCCAAGGCGGCCTTTCCTGCCTGGCGGGAGATGCCAGCGCCGAATCGCGGCAAGATACTTTTTGCGGCGACGCGGATGATGCAAGAACAGAAGGAAGCGTTGGCGCGGCTGCTGACGCGCGAGGAAGGTAAGGCGCTGAAGGATTCGTTGGGCGAAGTGCAGCGGGCTATCAATATTCTGGAATTCATGGCGGGCGAGGCGCGGCGGTTAAATGGCGAAACGCTGACAAGCGAACTGCCTAAGAATTTTTCTTACACGATACGCCAGCCGCTGGGAGTGGTGGGCGCGATCACTCCGTGGAATTTTCCCGTGGCGATTCCGGTATGGAAAATCGCGCCGGCACTGGTGTGCGGGAATACGGTGGTGTTCAAGCCGGCGACGTTGACGCCGCTGACGGCAATGAAGACCGTGGAGATTTTCGAACAGTCGGGATTGCCGGCGGGCGTGCTGAACCTGGTGATGGGTTCGGGGCGCGAAACCGGCGATGAGCTGGTGCAGAATCCGCACGTGCACGGGCTCTCGTTTACCGGATCGAATCAGGTAGGTTGCGCGCTGTACGCTTCGGGCGCGGCGCACTTGAAGAAAATTCAGTGCGAGATGGGCGGCAAGAATCCAGTGGTGGTGCTGGCGGACGCGGATTTGCAGTTGGCGATGGAGTCGGTGCTCTCTGGCGCGTTTGCTTCGACGGGGCAGCGCTGTACGGCGACGAGCCGCGTGGTGATTGAGGAGAGCGTCGCGGACCAATTCGTCCAGATGCTGACGGCCCGCGCCAGGAAATATGTCGTGGGCGATGGGTTGGAGGCGGGGACGGACATGGGACCGTCGGTGGACGAGAGCCAGTTTAACACGGTGCTGAAATATATTGAGATTGGGAAGGGCGAAGGCGAACTTTTGTGCGGCGGCGAGCGGCTGACCGGGGCGCGTTACGATAAGGGTTGGTTTGTGGCGCCTACTGTGTTCGATCATGTATCGTGGGACAGCAAGCTAGCGCAGGAAGAAATTTTCGGCCCGGTGTTGAGCGTGATCCGCGTCAAGGGGTTTGACGAGGCCCTGCAGGTAGCGAATTCGGTGCGCTATGGCCTTTCCAGTTCGATTTATTCGACGGACTCGAACAAGATTTTTGAGTTTGTGGATAAGATCGAGACGGGGATGACGCATGTGAATTCGCCGACGGTCGGAGGCGAGGCTCATGTGCCGTTTGGCGGGGCGAAGGATAGCAGCGTGGGTCCGCGCGAGGTGGGTCATGCGGCCATTGATTTTTATACCGACCTCAAGATCGTTTACATTGATTACACGGGGCGCAAGCGCGAGTCGAGCCTTTATTAGCAGAGTAGAAGCGACGGATTCTGCTGCGGGGACCAAGTCAAAGGCGCCCAGCTGAAGCTCGCCGCTACAACTTCAAAACCTAGACGAGCAGAAACGCGTGGGCACTTACCTGGCTGGATTATTCGATCGCGAAATTTATTTGGACATCGAGTCGCTGCGGCTTTCGAGCGAGGTGCATGGGGTTGGGCGAACATCCGCGCGTTCGGTTTGGCCGTGGCGATCACTTAGGATAAGGAGAAAGCGTTCCGGCGGTCGTTTGAAGAAGATGTGCTCGAATTGATTACGAAGCTGGACCAGTTTACGCACGTGATCACAATTAATGGCAACCGCTTCGATGTCGAGGTGTAGCGTGCTCACGCGCCGGTCGCAGGGCTGCGCAAGTGGTCGCTGGATATTCACGAAATGCCGCGCAAGCAGCCGGGGCGTGAAGCTCGATTAATTGGCGAAAGACACGCTGGGGACCGCCAACAGTGGCAACGGGCTGGACGCGGTGAAGTGGTGGCGCGCGGGGCGGGCGGGCCGAGGGATTCGCGGTGATTTCTGCGAAACAAGTGCGGGTGAAATGGGGATCGATTTGCTGAAGGTGTCGGCGCGACGGAAATCTTCGGGTCGGTGCGATTTGTATGGGTTCAATCGCGCGGCGTTGCGGCTTCTGGCGATGATTTGCGCACTTGCGTTTGTCGCTAGCGCTGGGGCTAGCGACAACGAGCGCTTTCTGTGGAAATCGGTGGGGCGCGCCCAGTTGAAGCTCGAAGATAAGACGCCGCTGGCCTGGAACGTTTATCAAACTGAAAAGAAAAAACAGGCGAACCTGGTTCTGGTGCAGCTGGGGCGGCGATATCTGGCGCTGGACATCAAGGGGAAGGTCGCTTACTACGTGTTTTCTTCGGATCTGCAGGCAAAGGGTGCGGATTTTGAAAGCGGGGATTTGTTTGTTCCGTCGCGCGTGATGCCGACTACAGCTTGGACCGTGCGCGACGTGGGACCGGCGGAAATGATTAAGCTGACGCTGGGAGATTATGGCCGGGCGCTGGACGTGGAATTGCCGCACATGCCGGACTTGCGTGCGTTTTACTGATTCGCGCGCGTGGTTTTTTGTTCCCAAGCGCTGATCGAGCCGCCCCAGTCAATCATCTACGCTGATGAGCCCGCTGCATTGATGCGCCCCTGCGGGAGGCGTCGATGGAGCTGCTTGCCGGCAGAGAATCCCAGTCGGGCTTCGTCGCGCCTTCCAGATAACGCAGGAGGTAATCCTCGAGACGTTGCGCGGTATAGACGTTATATCCGGTAATGTGATTGTGATTCGCCATGCAAATCAGATCGAAATCCGTGTTCGCTTTCTGGAATGCGTCCAGGAGTCGAAGGTTGGTTCCGGGCAAAGCGTTCTCGAGACCGAGGACGCATTTGCCCCGCCGGGCCAGATGCCTTTTGAGCTGAAGCAGGCGAGTCCCACGGATGTCCTCACGAGTGCCACGAATATGAACGAACCTAGAAATCGTTACGCACGACTGTTCCCCCCTTCATGACAAACTTCACATGCTCCAGCGCGTGGATATCCTCGAGGGGATTCTGTTCCACGGCGACGATGTCGGCCTGTTTGCCGGCCTCGAGAGTGCCGGTTTCCTTGTCAATTCCGAGCAGGGTGGCGGGATTGATGGTCGCCGCTTGAATGGCCTGGAAGGGAGTGAGACCAAGGCTCACAAGCAAAGGAAATTCGCGAGGCACGAACTGCTCGTCGAAGATGGTGTCGCTGCCAAAACAAATCTTCACTCCCGCGGCAAAGGCGGCACGAAGGTGGCGGTCGCGTTCGGCAATCATGGCCTTGCCTTTGTCGATACTCGCTTGGGGGAAGCCCATCTTGGGACCTTCTTCCACGATGTAATTCAAAACGTAAAGCGTGGGGATCAGATAGGTACCCTTGTCCTTCATCATGCGAATCGTTTCGTCGTCAATCAGCAGGCCATGTTCGACGGAGTCGACGCCGGCGCGCACGGATTCCTTGATGGCGTCCGTGCCGATGGCGTGAACCGTTATTTTCTTCCGCAGCCGGTGGGTTTCATCTACCGCGGCCTGAATTTCTTCATCGGTGAAGGTTTGAACGCGCGGATCGTCATGTGCGGACATTACGCCACCGGAAACGTAAACCTTTATCCAGTCCGCTCCATACTTGATCTCTTCGCGCACGGCTTCGCGCATGGATTGCGGACCACTGACAATTTTTCCAAACGCGATGGTATCGACGTCCGGAGCGATATCGTTCAGGTCCGCGTGGCCGCCGGTGGAGGTCAAGGCGTGAGGCGCCACAAACATGCGCGGACCCGTGAAATCGCCGCGCGCAATGGCGTCGCGAATCTCCACTAGCGCAAAATATTTATCAAAATCGCTGGGATCGCGAAGCGTGGTGAATCCTTCGGACAGTTCCTGCTGCGCACGCTTCAATCCGTGTAGAGCTTTATACGCGCTCGATCCCAACAGGTAGTTGTCATCGGTGCCTCGGGCGGGATTAAACAGAATGTGCGCGTGCAGGTCCATCAAACCCGGAAGGCAGGTGGCATGGCTGAGATCGATGTTCTGGCTTCCGGCCGGAACGGCGACATCTGTGCCGATGCTGTCGATACGGCCGTCGCGCACGATGATCGTTGCATTGACCATGGGCTTTTCCGAGCGCACATCGATCAAACGCCCGCAATGAATGGTGACAACCTGGGAGCTTTGTGCGTTCGCGGGCATGGCGAAACACAGCAATAGCGCGAAGCCGGCGACCATGCTCTGAATTATTCGAAATTCTTTTCGGGTACCACCGAAAAACACGAAAATTGGATGACCGCTCATTCGCATCCTCCCCGGAAATCGATTGGCCCACTAGATTGTTCTTCTGAGTCGGTCCTCGCAACAAGAATCCGATGTGTCCAAGTCATGTCTGCCGATCGTTCGAGTTCCGTAAGCCTAGAACGTAAGCCGCAGGGCCCGGCGCGTCGCTCGAAAAATCCAGAGCCGCGCTGGCGAACGTTGGTGCGGTTCTCGGGCCTCGTACCGTGGATGCTTCCCTGCGTGCCCGTCAAGTTCGCGTTCAGGATGTTGCCTGGAAGATCGTAACCAGCGCGGAAAAAGGCCGAAGGCCTTTGGGCTGGATCACCTGTTTCAGCATGAATTTGTCCTCTTCGACTACCCTCTTTTCTCTGCAAGCTCGAGCGGCCGGTCCGCTTGGATTCCCAGCCAGAGCATTCCGCCGATGGCCGCGAGAGCCGATCCACTACCCAAAGCAAATATCCATCCAAAATGTTTCACTAAAATGGGAACCATCGCCGTAGAAGCAACGCCGCCCAAGTTCCCAAGCATGTTCATGATTCCCGTGGCTGCGCCAGCATGTACGCCCGAAACACTGATCGCGGCTGACCAAAACGCGCCTTCCGTGAATTGGACGAAGCCAACGCTCAACGCCAAACCTGCAATGGCTGTATACGGATTGCGTACGCCCGCACTGAGGAAAAGGAAGATAGCGGAAAGGCTGAAACCAGTGATCGCGATGGCCCGGCATCCCCAGCGTCGCCCCACTCGCGCTGAGAGCCAGTCGCACAGCACGCCGCCCGTTACCGTCAGAACGCTCGAGACAATGAAAGGCAGGCTCGCAAAGATTCCTCCGCCGAGAATACTGAATCCCCGAACATCTACGAGATATGTGTAGAGCCAGAAAACAAATATGTAGAGCACATAACCGTCGAAAAAATAGCTAAGCGATATGAGTAAGAGATTTCGATCACGCAACAAATTGACCCAAGAAGGGGATTTCGCGGGGATGGGACTTTGATCTGGCTGACCCGAAAGGATCAGCGACAATTCCCTTTGGCTGATCCGTGGGTGTTTCCGAGGATGGTCTGTCGAATACTGCATCCAGCAAATTGCGACCATTAAAGCGAGTACCGAACTGACGTAGAACGACGCGCGCCACCCGACGCTAATCATCAGCCAGGAAATCAGCGGGGGCGTCACCGCCGAACCCGCCGATAGTCCAGCGACCACTATCGCATTTGAAAAAGCCCATTCCGTGGCAGGAATCCAACTAGCAATCGCTCGAGCTGCGACAGGATAAGTGGCGGCCTCTCCGACTCCGAGCAGGAACCGCACAACCACAAGCGTTAACAACACGCCTAAGGTACCGCCGACGACTAGGCCGGGCAGCAAGCCTGTCAATAAGGTCGTTACAGCCCAGGTCAGAGCCGCCGCCGTTAAGATAAGGCGAGGACCGTAACGATCCCCCAAATACCCTGCAGGCACTTGAAATAAGGCATATCCGAGCAAGAAACTGCTGAATACTTGGCCCATCTGGACTTGGGTAAGCGAAAAGGCAGGCATCATGAATTTCGCTGCCACGGAGATGTTCATCCGCTCCACATAACTAACGAAGCTGAACCCGGCGAGCAGGGCGACAATGTTCCAGCGCACTGAATTAATAGACTTTTTCATTGCGGCAACAGTGGGATGACGCGCTGAGACTCAATTTCGTTGGAGATGATGCTATCCGACACAAAGGTGCCGCCCGGCCCCGAGAACTCGTTCAGCATCGTCCAGAAGTCACGGTCACTTAATTTGTCCGGCAGGACTTCAGTCCGAACTCTAGTTTCTGCCATAACGGGAGACGAGTTTAGGTTGCCCGCGCTCCCAGAAAGCACGGCCAACAGAACTGTAAACAAGCGTTTGTGATTCATGGACTGTCGCACAAATCTAAATGGAATTCGCTGCTTAGGCTCTCGTAATGCGCGGTAGAGTACACAAGTCGTTACGCCCAACACGGCAATCTCTTCGCTGTTCAAGGGATGAGTCTTTTTTCAGATCTCATTCGTATTACGGATATGATAAGCAGCTTGCACATGACGTGGGAGATGGGCGTGGGGTGGAAAGTGATATTGCCCAGCTTCGACGAGGCCGCCTATCGGGTAGTTGACGATAAATCGCGTTATCACAAGTAACCGGCAAAACTCGTGATCACGCCTGTTGCGTTATGATTTTCGTTAATGAAACCACTAGCATTCCTCGTCGTTTTCGCAGGGCGGTTGATGCTCGTTCCAGAGACTAGTGGTGACGATGCCTGTCGCTACATAAAATCGCACACGGGGCTGATCGGATATAAAAATGGCGGGCCATATTCGTGAGGCGCCAGTTATTCAGGGACCTACCGTGGCAAGGGTTCTCAGGTATCGATGCGCCGGGCAGAGATACCGTGGTGCACCAAAGCACTCAGGGGTTTTGGCGCGCGGCAGCGCTTTCCTTGGCCAAGCTGCGTTCGGCGTCGGCGAGGGCGGCTCTGGCTCGGGCACTTAGGGGACCATGAGGATCAACCTTAAGGTAGCCATCCAGATCTTCGATCTCCGAGGAGAGATTTCCCTGGTCGAGATGAATCTGCGCGAGGAGTAGATAGGGGTCCGGGAACGTCGGTTTGCAAAGTATCGCTTCGCGCGCGCTCAGCTCCGCCTCCGGGAGTCGCCCCATCGTGTGCAGGACCCATGCCAAGGAAAAGTGGCCGCTGGCGTCGGCGGGATCGAGTTGGATACCCTCGCGAATCATCGCCTCTGCCTCGGGAAACTGCTTCCGGTGGGATAGAACCAGGCCCAGCCCAAAGTGCGCCGCAGCGAACGTCCCGCCACTGAGTTCGATGCACTTGCGAAACGACGCTTCCGCCTCGTTCCAACTCTGTAGGTATACCTCCGCCACCCCCAGGCCGGAGTACGCTTCGTAGTATGCCGGGAAAGACTTGATTGCGCGCTGAAAGTTGGGGACACTGCCGACCCAGTCGTCGGCGTCCGCCTGCCGAATTCCCTTGTCGTAAGCCTCCCGGGCTTTATCCGGGATAGTCAGCTCGCGAACGGAAACGGCGCTTGCATTCTCTCCGACATTGCCCTTCGGCAAGTCGGATGGAGGGGACGGGGCATGCGCAACCGTGTCGAAAATCGTGAAGTCGCTCTGCCGGTCGGAATTTGCCAGGCCGCGCCTGTCGTTGGACTGGGCGTGTGCGGTGCCAACGAAGAAAAGGCTCGCAAGCAAGGCCGCCAGCAACGGCGTTACCTCTGGCAGTTTTCGATTTCTCCGCATTGTTTTTCTCCTTCCGTCGTTGCCCGCCCCGGTCATTTCGGCTGCCGGACGCGCTGGCATATCAACAGGCCAAAGGATTCGGAACCCGTTGAGTCTGCAACTGGACCCGATGGGGCAAGGGGTCCAAATCTCAGTCCCCGTGAATTATTCAGACAGGTTGCAAAGACGCTCACATTTGCCGGTGGCGCCTAAGTTTTCGGGCTGCTCGGCCGATTCGCAATACACCGTGCCAGCACTCGCGCCACTCTCATTCGTTTTCTCCTCGCCATTTTGTGTGTTAGCCGCCACTCGCCTGCGGGAGACTCCCTTTGTTTTTGGCGGAGGGTCGCGAGCCGCCCGTTCAGAACTTTCCCGGAACGGTGCCGGCAGGTTGCGAATGTAATGGAATGACGATCAATCGCAATGCCAGCGGGGTGACATTGCCATCACAAAAGTGTCACACCCTAGCGCAAAGAGGACAGACAGCTTGCGGGAATCTCGATTCCTCGTAACCCTTTCGGACTCGATGTGCTAATCTCTTCCGCAAATCAGGTGTTCCATGCCTCCAGCAGTCGCGAACGGATCGGCGAAAGTGCGGTTTGGCCCCTTCGAGGCCGACCTACTCACGCAGGAATTGCATAACAGCGGCAAGCGCATACGTGTTCCCGCTCAGTCCTTTCAAGTCCTGAAATTGCTCCTGAACCATCCCGGCGACCTGGTCACTCGCGAACAACTGCGGTCCTTGCTCTGGCCCGCGGATACTTTTGTTGATTTCGAACACGGCCTGAACGCCGCGGTAAATCGTTTGCGCGACGCGCTGCACGAGTCCGCGGATCACCCCCGCTGGATCGAAACGCTGCCCAAGCGCGGTTACCGCTTCATCGGTAAAATCAGGCCAGGACCTCCCGTGGCCCTAACCGTTCCGGAGGCCCAGGAATCTGCGGAACTCGTGCCAGTTCCTGCGGCAAGAGCGTGGTCCGGCCGAAGGTGGACCCTTGGCCTGGCAGCGCTAGCGGTCGTTGCGGCGGCTGTGCTTCTGTTCGTGTGGCGGTTTCGCAAAGCCGTCAATTCTCAGGCTGATTTCGAGCCGATGGTGGCTGTTCCGTTCACTTCGCACCCGGGGCTGGAAACAACTCCCTCGTTTTCGCCCGATGGCTCACGGATTGCTTTCGCTTGGGACAACGGCACGGGCAATCGCACCGGAAAGGCGGGATATGACTTGTATGTGAAGGCGATCGGCAGCGAAACCCTGCTGCGTTTGACCAACCATCCTTCGGATTGGATTAGTTCGGTGTGGTCGCCCGATGGAACACAGATCGCATTTCACCGCCTGGCGGGCGACGACAACGGCATCTACGTTGTAGCCGCGCTGGGAGGGCCGGAACGTAAACTAATTGCTACCCATACTCCCGGCGACGATGCGGCTCCGCTCAGCTGGTCGCCCGACGGAAAATGGATTGCATATTCCGATACGGAAAACAGCCAACCCGGCGACCGCGCGTTCCTGCTGAACGTTGTGACTCTCGAGAGTCACGAATTTTCGCATGACCCGTCCTGCCAACACGAGGGATTCCTGACTTTCTCGCATAGCGGCCGGGAACTGGTTCTGGTGTGCGTCCACAGCACCGCCAGCCTCGAGTTTGTGGTTTCCGCTCTCGAGGGCAAGTCCAGGCGGTCGCTCACCACGATGGTGTCGAACCCCGTGTCAGGCTGCAATAATTTTGTCCGGGGAATGGCTTGGAGCGCGGATGATCAGTCTTTGATAGTTTCGAAGGAAACTCTCGAGGGTGCGGACGGTACCGAACTATACGAAATCCGCGTGAGTGACGGCGAAGTGCACAAACTTCCGGTGACAGCCGGAGCGTGGCCTACGCTCTCTAACCAGGCTCACAAATTGGCATTCAGCAAGACCGAAACCCATATGGGCATCTGGAGAAAAGACTTGCAACATCCCGAAGCTCACGCGCGGCAGATTTATAGCTCCACGCGGCCACAAAACGATGGCCAATATTCGCCGGACGGCAAGCACGTAGCATTCGATTCGTACCGATCCGGAACGTGGAGTGTTTGGATCGCGGATAGCGATGGAACTAACCTGGTACAGATCTCGCAGCGATCCGCCGGTTTTCCCCGTTGGTCGCCGGATTCGACGAAGATTGTGTTCGCGGAGCTGGGGCCTGACGGTCTCATGGGCGTCTATACGGCAGATATATCGGATGGCGTGGCCCGCAAACTGAAGACTGCTGTGCCGGAGATAGAGTATCCCTACTGGTCGCATGACGGAAAGTGGATCTATTTTCTCGGTTACGAAGGAAATGTTCATCAGCTCTACCGGTGCCCGGCGGGAGGAGGGGACGCGACTCTTCTGGTGGGGTCGCCGGAGTTGACGACGGCGATTGAGTCAGCCGACAGCAAGGTGCTGTACTTTCCGTCCAGGTTTGTCGATGCGCATATCGTGGTGCTGGCGTTGGACCGCCCTGGTGTGACGCCGCAACCAGTACCGCGAATGGCCAAAATTTCCGATCGAACCCGGTGGGCGCTCATGCCGGACGGCATCTACTTCACCCCCCAGGACAATCCGCGAAGTATCTGCTTTTACGATTTTGCCACGCAGCATACGCGAGAAGTCTTCCGAGCGGACAAGGACCTCGACGAAGGCATATCCATTTCTCCCGACCGCCGATACATGCTCTATTCCCAAAGGGACGAAAGCAACTCCAACATCATGCTCGTCAATAATTTGCGCTAGCGTATCTCGTCCTCCAGGAGGTTTGCTACGCAGGGCGCGAGTGGGCAGCCATTCTCACGCATGGAGCATCTTTCTCTCCGCCTTTCTCTTCGGCGAACTCAACTCCTTCATGGCCGATTCAACTAGGAGTGAATCGCCGGAAATGGCTTGCAACTCGGCGATGGAATTGTTTTCACCAATAACCAAGAGGAGTTTCACTCCCTCTTGAATCCATTTGACGTAAAACTTCACTTCGTCGGTAAGAGCGTTTCTCAGGACTTGCCGTTAGAACCTCGCTTGAGGCGAATCGTGATGGCGCTAACGGCGTTCGGACGTGACTAAGTGTCGATTCAAACCTAAATCCCGCGTCGTTTACACAGGCAAGTTCGCGCTCTAAATTTACCGTACTTAGACCGTAAAGCCTCGGCGTTTAGGCCGAGGATATAAGGCTTGCCTTTGCTTTGTGGCCATCTTAAAACCCACTCCGTCGAAAGACCTATGGGCGGACCGCCCAAAAGTAACGCCTGTGGAGACATGAGCCGCGCCGTAAGGCACTCAGCCCAGGAACCCACCGAAGCAAGCGGATGAAAAACGCCGCCTCTGCTGTAGGAATCCTCTTCCTTTAGGAAAAGGAGGATGTCAATCGCGTGGATTAGTTCGCAGATGGCGGAAGCGGCGTAGGTGATGCCGGCGGCGGGTCTGCGCTGTCCGTATCTACCGCGATCTTCCAATCGCCGCCGGGCGGCTTCCGCCACACCAACAGGTAGTTCCCCGTTTGTATTTTGTTCGTACCGTCTTTTTGCGGCGTCGTATACGTGTAGCGCCCGTGTTCGTAGGCCAAATCGCCCGAACGCGCCACTTCCACGGTCGAAGTCTTCCAACGGATCGATCCCGGATCCGCCGCAAACCCATCGCGTGTAGCAACTCGCATCTCTTCTTTGGTCGTCGTCGTAGCGCTGTAGTTGCTGAAACTAAGCGCATCATCGGCGTAGAACGCGATGTCCTTCTCGACGTCCTTCGCATGCGCAGCTTCGCACGCGGCCGCAGAGTACGCGCGAATCGTCGCTTCGTCTGCGGCGCGCGTATCCTTTGGCGCTCCGCTCCCGCACCCCTCCACCAAAAACGCCGCGACCGCGGCGAAAACCAAAACCCACCCGAAACTCCGCTTCATTTTCCCGCTCCTTGCAGCATATCTCCTGCACGCGCCATGCGCTCAGCGTGCTTTCGCGGCAGCTTTCGCTCCGGTTCCAATATCCGAGACTTCATTGCCCCCTGAAGAGCACGCGTGAAACCGAGAATCTGAGCATCTCCGCTTGCCATCCACCTCTGAACGTCGCTGACCATTACAAGTCGGTTTTAGGAGTCCACTCCGCGCGCTCGGGAGTTGTCCACAGTTTGCTCATGATTTTGTGCAACGATTCGCTCATGCGCGACGCCACCACGATAAGGTTTTATCACAAATTCGGTCTGGCGCCTGTTCAACGCCCGGATAGCGCGCGCTGCGCTCTTTCTGCGCCCTTGCCACCCGTCCTTTGAAAAATCAATCAGATGGCGATTTGTCGCTTCGCGCTTACAATTGGCGCGCCACCATCGGCGGACGCATCGGTCTGAAGCTGCGGCACAAAATTCCAAGGCGTGAATTCGCCTGGGAGGTGTAATGGATATTTTCTGGAAACAGATTATTTGGCAACAGTTCGGCGCGGCCATCGATACGCTCGAAAACGCAATACAGGCTTGCCCAGATGAACTGTGGAGCGATCCCTCAAAACCGCCACAGTGGGTGAGCAACAACGTCGTGGGATTTTGGTATCTCGTCTATCACACTCTGTTCTTTCTGGATTTTTATCTCTCCGGCACCTCGCAAGGATTCGTGCCCCCGTCTCCGTTCAACCTGGACGAGCTGGACCCGGCCGGTTTGCTTCCCGAACGACCCTTCTCAAGAACTGAGCTTCAAACTTATCTAGTGCATTGTCGGAAGAAGTGCCGCACTGTGATCGTTAATTTAACGGAGCAGGGGGCACGCGAAGGTTGCGGATTCGCGTGGCTCGACCTGAGCATCGCCGAACTGCTCCTCTACAACATGCGGCACACGCAACACCACGCCGCTCAACTCAACCTGATCCTGCGCCAGAAGACCTCTTCGGCTCCGAGGTGGGTTGCCAGGACGAGGTTCGCGATCGCGGGCGAATAGGGATCCGCAGTGTTCGTGCCGCTACTACGTCACCGACACTATCAAGTTTCAGCGGGCTGTTCCTGACGCCTCAGTTTCGGTCGGCATCGGAGGAAAGCAAATCCGGCCTCGCGGCTTTGATTCGTCTCGATAAACCCGCTAACTGCTGAGTACCGGAAACTGGCCGCCGCCAGCCGCTGTTTTTCTCATCGAACGACGCTGGAATGGACTACCGAGGCAGTCACGCAGGTCTCAGAGGTAATACAGAGGTAAGCTAAGGCAGCCTCATTGCAAGAAAAGCCAATAAAACTAGCCTGTCGCGCTAGCCTGCCGTTGCTTCCAGGACATCGGGGGCAGACCGGTCGTGATTTCCTCCATCGTGATGCAGCCGTGCACGGGGCAGACCAGCGCGCACAGATTGCAGCCCACACATTCTTCTTCCACGATTCGCGGGACGTGCACTTCCATGCCGTTGGGGTTGTGTTTGCCGTTGGCATTTTTCTGGGAGGCACGCTCAATGCATTGGTGCGCGCCGTCTTCGCAGGCGACGTAACAGAGTTGGCAGCCGATGCAGAGGCCGGCGTCAATCTTCGCGATGATTTTGTAATTCAGATCGAGATCGCCCCAATCCATCACGTTGGCGACAGCGCGGCCGCGGAACTTTTCGGTGGAGCCGTAGGCGTGGTCGTCCATGTAGGCGGCTAGGCCGTCGGCCATATCCTCGACGATGCGAAAACCGTAGTGCATGGCCGCGGTGCAGACCTGCACGCAGGAGGCGCCGAGCGCGATGTGTTCGGCGGCGTCCATCCAACTACCGATGCCGCCGATGCCGACGATGGGAATTTTCACTTTTTTCGCGACGCTGGAGAGCAGGTGCAACGCGATCGGTTTGACGGCGGGGCCGCAGTAGCCGCCGTGCGAGGACTTGCCGGCCACGTTGGGCCGCGGTGCGAACGTTTCGAGATCAACGCCCATCAGGGAATTTATTGTGTTGATCAGGCTGACGGCATCGGCGCCGCCACGCTCCGCTGCTAGCGCGATGTGCGTGATGTCCGTTACGTTCGGCGTGAGTTTGGAGATGACGGGAGTTTTCGCGACTTCTTTCGCCCACGACGTGATCATTTCGGTGTATTCGGGAACCTGACCGACGGCGGCGCCCATGCCCCGTTCGCTCATGCCGTGCGGGCAGCCGAAATTTAGTTCGAGCGCGTCGGAGCCGGCATCTTCGGCGCGACGGACGATATCATGCCAGGTCTCGCGTTTGGATTCGACCATGAGCGAGGCGATGACGAGATGTCTCGGGTAGCGTTTTTTTACTTCGGCGATTTCTGCCAGGTTGACGGCGATGGGGCGGTCGCTGATTAGTTCGATGTTGTTGAGCCCCATCATTTTCACGCCGTTTAGATCGATCGCGCCGTAACGTGACGACGTATTTTGAATGGGCTCGCCGATGGTTTTCCAGACTGCGCCGCCCCATCCGGCGTCGAAAGCGCGCATTACTTGGCCACCGGTGTTGGTGGGCGGGCCGGAGGCTAGCCAGAAAGGATTGGGCGAGCGCAGGCCGCAGAAATTGACGGATAGGTCGGACATGAATTACCTCCCCACTTCATTCTTGGGCGGCGCGACGTCGTTTACGCCGCGCCAGATTAGCCAGATTACTACAGCTAGCATTCCCAGCCAGCCGATTGCGCGAACGGCGCTGGCGATTTGGATGTCATGCTCGAGAACGCCGAACTTGCCAAATAGATAATTCCAATCATGGATTACGTACTCGGCGTCGCCTACCGTGAGCAGCGGCAGATCTTGGGCGCGGGCATCGGCCATGTAGGTGGCGATCGGGATAAATTGTTCGAAGAAAAAAAACAGGCAGAAGGCTACGGCTTGCGATTGGCGGCGGAAGAAAAAATATGTGGCTAGCGCGGCGGGCACAAACAATTGCAGGAACGTGCCGCCGGCGACCATGATAAATTCGCCGCCGAGACGGAACAGAAGATGGCCGCCTTCGTGGATGGGAACGAAAACGCCGTCCATCAATAGCAGCAGGCCGGTGCCGCGGGCGCGCTGGTACAGGAATAACGCGTAAAAAATAATCCAGGCAAGCAGGGCCGCGCGCGGCACCGGCTCCCAGGGTTGGTCGAGTTCTTCCAGGACTGGCAGGCGCTCGATCCATGATTCAGGCACGCGCACAGGCTATTCATTCTTTCCGCGCGGCGATTCGAGCCACGCGTCAATGCCGCGAGCGGCGGCCATGCCTTCGGCGACCGCGTCCACTACTTCTTTGCCGCCGTTCACGCAATCGCCTGCGGCAAAATATTTGGCGTTGCCGGTCTGAAAGCGTTCGCTGACGACGATCGTGTCGTTTTCTTGCAGGGCGATTCCCTGCACCGCGCGGAGAAAGTTTGTCACTGGCTCCTGGCCGATCGCGCGGACTACCATGTCTACTTCCAACTGGAATTCGCTGCCGGGGATGATGGCGACATGACTGCGTCTGTTGGTTGCGACAGATTCTGCGCGCGTGCGGACGCATTCGATCGCGGCGACATTGCCCGCGCTGTCTGCAAGAATTCTGACGGGCTGTGCGTGCCAGTGAAAACGGACGCCATCGAGTTTTGCGATCTCGTATTCGTAGCGGAACGCGGGCATGTCCTGCTCACTGCGGCGATAAATCAGGTGAACCATTTCTGCGCCGAGGCGTTTGGCGGCGGTGACGACGTCAATGGCAGTGTTGCCGGCGCCGATGCAGGCGACGCGGCGGCCTATGCTGAGCTGCGCGAAGGGACGAACTTTTGTCGGCTCGATGAACTGCATTGCGCCGACGACGCCTTGCAGATCTTCGCCGGGGATTTTGAGAGCGCCCGTCTCGCCGAGGCCGACGCCGATAAAAATGGCATCGAAATCTTTTTCGAGTTGGGCGAAGGTGACGTCGCTGCCAACGCTGGTTTTCTGGCGAAATTCCACGCCCAGGCCGCGAACTAGTTCGACTTCGCGCAGAGTATCTTTGGCGCGAAGTTTGTAGGCGGCGATGCCGTAGGTATCCAGGCCGCCGGGGAGTTCATTGCGATCGAAAATCGTGGTGCGATAGCCGAGTTTCGCGAGTTCGGCGGCGCAGGCGAGCGATGCGGGGCCGGAACCGATGAGGGCGACGCGTTTTCCATTGGGAGCACCCGCGTGAAAAAGCTGAATATTGCGATCGAGGACATGGTCCACGGCGTAGCGTTGCAGGCGTCCGATTTCGATGGGCTTCTCTTCCTTCTCGTGCATCACGCAGGCGCCTTCGCAGAGAACTTCGGTAGGGCAAACACGGCCGCAACTGTGACCGAGGATGTTGGCTTCCAGAATTACACGGGCGGAGCCGCGCAAATTGTCGGTGGAAATTTTTTTGATGAAAGACGGCACGTCAATGTGAGTCGGGCAAGCAATGGTGCAGGGCGCGTCAAAGCAGAAAAGGCAGCGGGCGGCTTCGACGGCAGCCTGGCGCGAGGTCATGCGCGGAGATATTTCCGCGAAATTCTTTTCGTATTGCTCGGGCGAAAGCTTGGGAGCCGTCTCGCGCAGCGTCATGGGGTCGCCGTCATGCCTCAGGCTGGAAAAGAGACGCCATTCTAGCACTGGCGATTGGGGGGAAGAGTAAGGGATTCGCGGAAGAGTGCAAGATTCAACATCCCGCCACAGAGTCTTGGAGGCATGGGGGATCGAGCGTCGGTTGGGGCGACGCCGTTCCCGACACGCCGCGGGCTCGGAGTTTATCATCGCGCGTCAACCGATCATTACAATGGTCTTCCGCCCCTTGCGAGCGGCTAAGATGGACGAGCCGAGACGAAACGAACATCGGTTTGGCGTGATTCGTTCGACCCGATATGAAGAATTTTTGGTACTTTGCAAACATCGGTTACCTCAGGCTTGGATTGTGGTGTGGATACTACTCAACCGCACCCGGCCGCCTTCAGCATATTGTTCCCGATCCAACAATGTGGCTCATGATTTTGATTATCATGCCATTGTTCGCGATCGGAGCCGTTCACTACTCGATCCAGCGTTGGGTAAACATGCTCCCGCGGCCGTCTTGGAGCAGGAACTCCGCTAATTGGTGGCAGGATCCTCTCCAGTCGCTGTTGATGTCAACGCGCACCACGGCGATGATGGCAATGGGGGCCGCGCTGAGGAGGCCTGCGATAGGCTCAGTCGGTTTTTGGATGTTCGGAGTTTACTGCAGCGCGGCGATAGGGCTCGCGATTGGACAACTGGTGGTCTATCGCACGTATCGGCGGCACATCCTTGAGGCGTAGTCTGGAGGTCGCCTGCCAGCCCGCAAGTTTTTGACGCAGAACCACGGAATACCGCCGGTGAGCGAAGGTCCGTGGTGGGCCGGTTTCCGATAAATGACAGGGCTCTTTATTTCTTAGGATGAGATAGCGCGAGACTTGAAAACGAGACCAGATAGCGGGCTTCATCGCGATTGGTTTGCGCGAGATCGAGCTGCGGTACTCGGTACGACGACAAAAATCGAAGTCTGAAGTAATAGCTCCGACCGGATTCCGCCGTGAAATTTGCAAGCGCGCTGAACGCCGAGTATTCCTCCCGTCGCGATTGCCAGTTCGAACAGAGGTGATGCTCTCCCGGAGATACAGCGAAAGAAAAATAGCTTCTCCCCTTGAGCGCACCGATCCACGCGCCGTCGAGTCCTATGCGGAACGTAGCGCTGGCCGCGCCAACGAAGTCGCCTTGCCCGAGGTCCTGGATAACATACACGAGCGCCTTTCCCACTGAAGGCACCTGCACGGGCACCACGTCTGCCGGGGGCGTCGCCGTCACGTCAAATTTGGCGGCAGCTGGACCGCACGCCCACAGCGGGCTATTTGTGTCGGAGGTATCTTGCGCGAAAACGGGTGACGCAAGAAGCACCAACAGGAGCGCGACGGTCTTCATGATTCCCTCGAGACGAACGAGTCACGCGGCCGAAGTCCACCGCCGAAGACGGCCGCAGGAATTCAGTCCCGTTGATTGAGACGGATGGAGCCTCCATGAGGGTACGAAGCTCATATTCCCATCGCGAGAGAATGTGGCGGCCCCCTTTCCAATGACTCCGCATGCGCACCGCCGAAGAAGGTCCTAACGGAAACTGACCCGTCGCTCGATCGTTCCTAACCTGCAAAGAAATGGGGAAGAGGTGTAAGCTACAACGCTTCGCGGGAATTTTGAGGAGGATGGCTGGTTATGCGCTTTGACACTTTGATTCGGGGTGGAACGATCGTTACGGCTACCGATACTTATGTTAGCGACGTAGGGATTACTGGCGGGAAGATGTCTGTGATTGGGTTGAATTTGCCGGCGGAGGGCGCGGGCAAGGTGATTGAGGCGCGGGCGATGCTGGTGATGCCAGGCGGGATTGATGTGCATACGCATCTGGATATGCCTTTTGGCGGAACTACCAGCGCTGATGATTTCGAAACGGGGACGGTGGCGGCGGCTTACGGCGGGACTACGACCTTGATCGATTTCGCGATCCAGTACAAGGGGCAGACGTTGCGACATGCTTTCGATACATGGATGAAAAAGGCGGACGGCAAGGCGGTGATCGATTATTCGTTTCACTGCATTATCACAGATATTGCGGGAGCGCAGCTGGATGAGATGAAGGCTTTTGTGCGCGAGGGCGTGCCTACTTTTAAATTGTTCATGGCATATCCGGGCGTGTTCATGCTGGACGATGCTTCGATTTTCAAGGCGATGGGAGCGGCGGCGGACTGCGGCGGAATGATTTGCATGCACGCGGAAAATGGCGGCGCGATCGATGTGATCGTGCAGCGGGCGCTGGCGCAGGGAAAACGCTCGCCCAAATATCACGCGCTGACGCGTCCCGTGACGGCGGAGGCGGAAGCTACGTCGCGGGCGATTGCGCTCGCGGAGATGGCGGGGACGCCCGTGTACATCGTGCATTTGTCGTGCAGCGAAGCGCTGGAGAAGGTGCGCGAGGCGCGCGACCGCGGGCTGCGCGTCTATGCGGAGACTTGCCCGCAGTATTTATATTTGTCATTGGAAAATATGGACGGTCCTGGATTCGATGGTGCGAAATATGTGTTTACGCCGCCGCTGCGCGAGAAGTGGCATCAGGAAAAACTGTGGCAAGGGCTGGCGAAAGATGATCTGCAGGTGGTTTCGACGGACCACTGTCCATTTTGCATGAAGGAGCAGAAGGAACTGGGGAAGGACGACTTCACGAAGATTCCCAACGGCGGGCCGGGGATCGAGCATCGTATGAGTTTGGTTTATAGCGGCGGAGTGCACGGCGGGAAGTTTTCGGCGAACCGGTTCGTGCAGCTGGTGTCCACGGCTCCGGCGAAACTGTTTGGGCTTTATCCGCGCAAAGGGACTGTGGCGGTGGGCTCGGATGCGGATTTGATTGTATTTGATGCTGACCAAGAGCAGACGATCAGCGTGAAGACGCATCATATGCGCGTGGACTATTCGATGTTTGAGGGGACGCGGGTGAAGGGCGTGCCGAAGACGGTTTTGTCGCAAGGGCGCGTGATTGTGGAGAATGGAAAGTTTGTGGGCAGGGTTGGCGCGGGGGAATTTTTGAAGCGGGAGAACCCGGCGCGGGTGTAGATCCGGCTTCGTCGCGCACTGCGATTAATCGCGAGAAACACCGGCTACCCATGCGATGCTTACCAGGCCGTCTTTCACCTGCACGTCTACCACATCGCCGGTGGTGAAGCGGTCGAAATCGCTGCGGTCAACTGGAATGCGTTCGAAGCGATGGCCCGCACGCCAGGAATTTACGATGAGGCGGCGGCTGGGGACCGGGCCGGTCATCGAGAATCTACTGATCACCCGAGCTTTTTCGACGTGCGCGCGGGAACGATCGAGCGCCCCGTTAGCGTAGAGCAGTGCGGCCAGCAGCCAGGGCAGCGGGAGCAGGCCGTAATAGACACGCTTCAAAGATTCAACTTCCTGATGACGGAGCGCGCGGCGCTCGACGATGATGGCCAGACCGAGTGTGAGGAAAAACACCACGCCGATAAAAATTACGATGCCGTCGAGTTCCAGCGCCGGGTAGCGGCCGCTGGCGACGATGAAGGCGATCGCACCGACCAGAAATAATGCGGTGCGATTGAGCAGCGAGCGACGTAGGGAAAATTCTGCCGCGGAAGAACTGAGGCCGCAGGCGTCGCAGATATCGCCGAGCCGCTCAGCCCCGCAGTTCAAACAACGCGTCATCGTGAAGTCCGTCCTCCGTGGTGCAACGGATTAATGTTATGAGGTGGCTGGTTGAGTGTCAATTCATCCTCGGTCATCCTCGTGGGCGCCCGCGTGTGCCCGACCGGCTGGACGCATCTCCGCTGCGTCTATTAGACACCGCGGACCGATGAATTGACTCTACTTGACCTGGCGCTCGCTGCTGGGCGGCGTGTCCAGGCAGACGATGTTTTCGTCGCGGCCGTTGGCGAGCATCTCACAGTCAATTGCCTGGGCGCTGCGGATGGCTTCTTGGGAAGTGGCGCCGGAAGCGGTGGCGCAGTGTATCGCGCCTTTGAAAGTGACGCAGACTTCGTATTCGTTCTTGGTTTGCTGGAGCGAGGAGTAGAGAAGGACGGCGATGAAGCTGGCGGCGCCCAGGCTGACGATGACGCGGATTTGGGTTTTGCGATTTGGCATGGGACCTCTTGGATTCTGCTGTATGCCGTGCAGAAAAGTGTAAGCGGTTTTTTTCAGCGGCGGTCTGCAGACCGCCACCTGTGATTGCCACGCCGCCAATGGCGCACGAAGATGCGCCGCTCCTAAGTCAAAAGCTACGTCAAAACCTACAAAGATTCTCGCATATTCATTTTGCGCCCGGCCTCCGCGAAAGTTCCTTTTGAATATAACGCCGAACGTGCGGCGATACGCCTTCCAGCTCAATCAGATCTTTCAGGTCGCGCAGCGTTAGATTTGGAAGAAACGCCAGCACCACTGGGACGGGCGTGTGCGGATTGCGAATCAGCGCGACGCGGACATTGTACTGGACGGCCCAGCGCGGATGTTGCGCAATGGCGGCAACGACGCGTTCTGGCACGCCGGATTTCGCGAGAACTTTCAGGACCTGGCTCTCCGTAAGAAATGCGTTGGCCAGTGCGAGCTTGATCGCTTGCGGATGACCTTCGGCGAGGAGGGCGCCGACAACACGGGCAGGACCGCGACGCGCCAGAGTTAATTTCTGGCCAATCGGCAGCTGCGGCACGCGCGTGACCATCAATTCTTCGGCGACACGGCGAATTTCGGCGGGCGTCGAGGGCAGCAGGCTCACGCGCACCAGGTCGAACAGGTAGAGCTGGCGTAGCAGAGCCATCGCGAAGCGGCGCGGTGTGCGCGGATGGCGCGCGAGGCGCAGCCGTACACCTTCGCTGGCGGTCCACTTCCCTTTTTCAGCGATGGCGGTGAGGACGGTTGCGGACAGATCCAGGCGCTCGAGCATTTGGGAGATGTGCGGTTCTTCGAGTAGCGGATTTTCCAGCAGAGCGAGGAGGATTGCCTCTTCGGGCTCGTGGATTAACGCTAGCAGATCTTCTTTGGCAGCGGAATGCGCGTGTTGCGCACGCGCGGAAAGTTCATCCGGCATGTGCCTTGCGCTTCCCCAGACTAATCGCCATTTTTGCCGCGGCTTCCGCGGGTTTCATTTGCAGCGCAACGACGCGTGCGCGCGGCGCGAGGTCATGCAAGCGCGCGTCAATCGCGGCGTCGAAGAATTTGCTGCGCCCGTTCGTGCCGCCGGCCTTGGCGATGGAAATTTCGCGGTCTTGCAGAGCGAGTTTTTCGATGACGCTGGCGGCGAGATCGCCGAGCGTGGCGGCGGCGGTGGTGAGGATTTCGCACGCGACGGTATCACCCTTGTCTCCGAGTTCGCCCACCAGTGGAAAAATCCGGGGAAATACGTCGTCCGGATTCTTTACCACCCAATCGAGGACGCGACTCCATTCGTTGCAGCCGAGCCACTTCAACATTTTCGCGGATAGCTCGGTTTGCGGACCGCGATTTTCTTCGGCGCGAACGACAGCGGCGAGCGCGCGGCGGCCGATGTCGAAGGCGCTGCCTTCATCGCTGAACCAGGGGCCGCGTCCGCCGGCGCGGCCGGTGTGACCTTGCGCGTCACGTCCGTACGCGGCGGAGCCAGTGCCGACGACTAGGATGATGCCTTCGCCTTCGCCGACCGCGGCGTTCAGGGTGATGGCGAGATCGGTCGTCACTTTGACCGCGGCCTCGGGGAAAGCGCGTTCGAGAAAAGTGGCGATTCGTTTCGCGACGGATTCGCGGCCGGCCCCGCCGATGCCCGCACAGATGCCGCGAATATCAGTGGCTTTTAGATGATGGCGCTCAAGAACCACATCGGCCGCGTCGCTGAGCGTGAACCATGCTTTCGCGTATCCGGCGCGCAGCGGATTCGATGGGCCGGCGGTGGCACGCGCCAGGACGTTGGCATCCGCGTCCATCAAGATGCAGTCCGTTTTCGTGCCGCCGCCATCGAAACCAAGATAAAAAGAAGTTTCGGGCACGGAATCTTGCTCACTCATTCGTTTCACCATGCTTGACAGTGTCGAAAGCGTGCAGTTAGCATCGCCCGGCCTGCAGCCGCGAAGGAATCTAGATCAGCGCAATGCAAATCAGTTTAATTGACTTCGGCATCCTGGTGCTCTATCTCGCGGGCATCACGCTTTTTGGCGCGCGATTCCGGCATGAACAGCAAAATTTGCGCGACTACTTTTTGGGCGGCCGCTCAGCGCCGTGGTGGGCGCTGGCTTGCTCCATCGTCGCGACCGAGACTTCCACGCTCACCATCATCGGGACGCCGGCGATCGCCTTTGGCGGAAACCTGGGATTTCTGCAACTGGTGCTGGGCTACCTTGTGGCGCGAGTGATTCTGTGCGTCGTTCTTATACCACAATACTTCCAGGGAGAATTCTATACCGCTTATCAGCTTCTGGAAAAGCGATTCGGCGCGCGGATGAGGTCGGTGGCGGCGGTGGTTTTCATGGCGACGCGGGCGCTGGCGGAGGGCGTGCGGATTTCGGCGATCGGGAAAGTAGTGAGTGTGGCGTTTGGCACGGGCGATCGCCTTTCGATTTTGATCGTCACGATGCTGACGATGTTTTATACGTTCGAGGGCGGAATGCGGGCGGTGATTTGGACAGACGTGGCGCAATTCTTTTTGTATTTGGCTGGATCGGTGGCGGCATTTTTCTTGCTGCTTCACGAGATTCCTGGTGGGTGGCCGCAAGTGACGCAAGTGGCTGCGGCGAGCGGCGGGAAACTGCGTATTTTCGATTTTGCGTTTAGTTTGACGCAGAGTTACACGTTTTGGTCTGGATTGCTGGGCGGAACTTTTCTGACGATGGCGAGCCATGGCACGGATCAGACGATGGTGCAGCGTTTGCTGGCAGCGCGGAATGAGCGGGATAGCAAGAAAGCGCTGCTGGTGAGCGGCGTGATTATTTTGGTGCAGTTCACTTTGTTCCTGGTGATTGGCGTGATGCTTTTTGTGTACATGCGCAATGGCGGGCTGGTTGTGCCGGCGGGCGATCCTGATCGAATCTATCCGGCGTTCATTGTGCAGCGCATGCCTGTGGGGCTGGCGGGAATTGTGCTGGCTTCGATTTTTGCGATCGCGATGTCGAACGCGAGCGGCTCGTTGAACTCACTGGCTTCATCGAGCATGATGGACATGGGCACGCGTCGCGCGGAAGGGACGGCGCAAGCGCTGGGAGCTTCGCGGCGGATGACGTTAGTGTGGGGTGTCGTGTTGGGCTTGCTGGCGCTCGTGCCTTGGGGGCCCGTGCTGGTGGCGGGGTTGACGATTGCGTCCATCACGTATGGAGCTTTGCTGGGCGTGTTTTTGTTGGGGACTTGGAATGCGCGCGCAAATGAAAATGGAGCACTGCTGGGATTTGCGGTGGGGCTTGCGACGATGATCGCGGTGAGTCGGTTTACGGTGCTGGCTTGGACTTGGTATGTGTTGGCCGGGACGATTGTGACCTTCGCTGTAGGCACGATCGCGAGCGAGTTGGTGACGCGGCGCTCAAATAATGTTGCAAGCGGCATGCCGGATTGAATTTTTGTTTTGCGCTGCCAGGGAGAAGCTTTATCGGGATTTCAACGCAGAAGAGCGAACGACTTGACCTGATACGCGCGCTGGGGCCTTGGGCTGCAGCGGCCATCGTGATTGGCACGATGGTGGGCACCGGAATTTTTTTGAAACCCGGCGAGATGGCAGCCGTGGGTGCGTCGGTGAGCGTCGTGTATGCCGCCTGGATCGTGGGCGGGCTGCTTTCGCTTTTTGGGGCGCTCTCTTTTGCGGAATTAGGCGCGGCTTTGCCGGAAGCGGGCGGGCAGTATGCTTATTTGCGCAAAGGGCTAGGTCCGGTTTGGGGATTTCTATTTGGCTGGATGCATTCGACGGTGGGCGAATCGAGTTCGGCGGCGTCCATCGCGGCAGGGTTCGCGCGATTTTCTAGTTTTCTGATTCCGGTGATTGCGGCGCCGATTTTTACTTGGCATCTTACCAGCCCTTTTTCGGGCAAACCTTACGATCTCGCCTTCACGTGGGCGCAGCCGCTGGCGGTGACGGCGATTGCGCTTTTCACTTTTATCAATTATCTGGGGGTGCGATTGGGCGGGCGCGTGCAGATCGCGCTCACGATTTTGAAGATCGCTTCGGTTCTGGCGATTGTCGCCGCGGGATTTTGGTTTGGACATGGCAGCATGGAACATTTTCATCCGTTTTGGCCGGCTGGTCCTGGCGTTGGCACAATGGCAAACTTTTTTGCGGCGTTGGCGGCTGCGTTGTGGGCTTATGACGGTTGGGAGGACTTAAATCGAGTCGGCTCCGAAGTGGAGCAACCGCAACGCAACATTCCTTTGGCGCTGATCGGCGGAACGATTTTGGTGGGCGGCATTTATTTGTTATTCAGCGCGGTGTGTTTTTACGCTTTGCCGTTCGCGAGCGTTGCGAGTTCCTCGCATGTGGCTTCGGACGTGGTTGCGAGCTTCGCGGGACGCAGCGCAGCGGGGTGGATCACGATCGCGATGGTGATCGCGGCGCTGGGAACGTTGAACTCGTCGCTATTGAGCGGGGCGCGTGTGCCTTATGCGATGGCGCGGGACGGACTATTTTTTCGCGTTACGGGGATCGTGCATCCTAAATTTCGCACGCCGGGTGGGGCGTTGATTTTTCAGGGGACGCTGGCGGGTTTGATGGCCTTGACGGGGACGTTCGAGGAGCTGACTTCGCTCTTTGTATTTGCAGCTTGGATTTTTTATGCGTTATCGGTGCTGGCGATGTTCCGGCTGCGGCGCATTTCGCCCGGACTTGCGCGGCCTTATCGCACGTGGGGCTATCCGGTTGTGCCAGCGCTCTTCGTGGCTGGGGCTTTGGCGCTTACGGTGAATATTTGGATTGAGAGGCCGGTCCGGTCTTCTATTGGGCTTGCGTTGATACTTTCGGGGCTTTTGTTCTATCGCGCGTGGCGAGATCGGAGTGTGGAAAGCGCGAGCTAATTGGCCCCTCAAAGTTTTACGTAGGCGCCGGCGGGCAGGGGCGATTGAAACTGACGCGGATTGAATAGGTGAGCTAACAGCTGCAGGCCATCGGCTAGACGCGGGCCTGGACGCGAAAAATGACTATTGGCGTCTACTGCGAAGATGCGGCGATTGCGGATGGCCGGCAGATTTTCCCAGTTTGAGGGAATTTTTGCGGCTTGGAATTCTTTCGCGTTGCGCTTTGCGTCGTAGCCGCAGAGCATTACTACGATCACGTCGGCGTTGCTTTGCGCCACGTCGTCTGCTGATACTTTGCAAGACGGGTGCCCTGCCCGGCCGAGCACGTCCACACCTCCGGCGATCGCAACCATTTCCGGAACCCAGTGGCCGCCTACGTAGAGTGGGTCAAGCCATTCAAGACACGCTACGCGCGGACGGGCGGGAGTTTGCGTAGCGGCAGACGCTCGCGTGTTGGCAGAGGACGCCGTACCGGACACGACGGCTTGCGCTGCGGCGAACGCTGGCACGTTTGTGGACGCCTTCACAGACGCGGTCATCGACGCGACTGCTTGCCCTTTCGCTTTCAGTTCGGCGGCCAATGCCTCGGCACGGGGGCGCGTATTCGTTGCGTCACCTGTGCGAATAATGTCCTGCCAGACGTCGTCGAGCGAATGAGGAGTTAGCGTTAGCACGCGCGGCGCGCGCGCGAAACGGGTCAGCGCTGTGGCAAGATCGTCAGGCGATGCGGCGCACACGTGGCAGAGATCCTGCGTGACGATCAGATCGGGTGCGAGCGACGCCAGCAAGTCGGCCTCCACCGCGTAGATGCTTTCGCCGCGGGCGACGAGGTCGCTGACCTGGCGATCAATTTCAGCGGGCGCGGCGGTGGGGTCCACGCGCGGTTTAATCAGCGCGGGCTTGCCGCGAACTTCGGGCGGGAAATCGCACTCGTGCGTGACGCCGACGATCTGATCGCCGACGCCGAGCGCGTAGAGAATTTCCGTAGCCGAAGGAAGCAGGGAGACGATGCGCATGGAGCTATGGTAACGCACCGGAGGGCGATTTGCGGCGGCGTGCGACGATCCTAAGCACCTCAATCGTAAATCAGATATTTTGCGCGCAGCGTGCGGAACTGCGCCAGGTCGCTATCCCAGCTGGCGATGATACTGGCAGGTGACTGGTAGGCGATGAGAGCGTCCACGGTGGTCTGCGAGGCGAGCAAATCCATCAGCTTGGTAACCTCGAAGCGCTCGGGATAAAGGCGGTGGAGAGCGTCCGAGATTTCCAGGCCAGTGCGGATGGAATCGAACGCGTTGCGGTCGGTGATTGTGAGTTTGACGCCGGCGCAGGCTTCGCCTTTGTAGAGACCCTCGCTCGGAGTAAAACTGGCGGCAGCAAAACTTACGCCGGGAATTTGCCGCGCGGTCAGGGAGCCCAGCAAAACATCGGAGTGAATCCAGGGCGCGCCCGATTGTTCGAACGGAGCATCGGTGCCGCGGCCGACGGAAACTCCGGCAGCCTGCAGGATTTCGATGCCGGGGTACAGAAACGCTTCGTTGAGCGTGCGCAGGTTGGGCGAGGGCGGAATCCATGTCAGGCCGGTCTGGTCGAACGTCTGGCGGCGGTGCCAATTTTTCATGGCGATCACGTGCAAATCGAGGCCCATTTTATTTTCGGCTGCGAACATTCGGGCCAGTTCGCCGAGCGTCATCGCATAGAGAATCGGCAAGCGGAAATATCCGACGAAGGAGATGCGCGAAGGATCGAGCATCGGACCCTGGATCTTTTCGCCACCGAGCGGATCGGGGCGATCGAGAACAAAGAATGGGATTTTGTGTTTTGCGGCGGCTTCCATGCAGTAACCCATCGTGGTGATGAAAGTGTAGAAGCGCACGCCGGCGCCCTGAATGTCGAAGATGAGAACGTCGAGGCCCTGCAACATTTCCTCGCTGGGACGGCGCGTGTCGCCATAGAGGCTGAAAATTTTCAGGCCGGTGGCGGCGTCGCTGGCGTTTGGGACTTTCGCGTCGAGTTGGCCGGCGATGCCGTGCTCCGGACTGAAGAGCGCGACGAGCTGTACGCCTTCGGCGTGAGCGATGACGTCAATCGTGCGGCGGCCCCGCGAGTCCACGCCGGTTTGATTGGTGATCAGGCCAACGCGTTTGCCGCGCAGGGGCGCGAAGTTTTGCTCCTCGAGGACATCAATGCCTGTTTGCGTGTGGTCGGCGTCCTGGGGAGACGTTGCCGGCGCGGCCGCGCTCGGCGTTTCGCGGAACGCAAGGCCGCCTACTCCGATGACGCCTGCGAAGACAAGCAAAATTAGAACGAAACCGATACGAAACATTGTGCGGGAGGATTCGTTGTGCGTCATGCCACCGTGTGTTATATACAGCCGCGGGATGCGAGCGTCAACCTGGAACGTTCCGAATGAGTGCGATGCGTAAACTCGGAATTTTCGCGCTGCTCCTGCTCCTTTTAATGACACCCTACGCCCGTTCGCAAAAAACTTCCTCCACGAAAGGACGCAGCTCAGCCGCAAATTCCGCATGGGTTGAATCCACGCTGAAGAATATGACGTTGCGCGAGAAGCTCGGGCAGATGCTGATGCCCTACTTCTTTGGCGTGTTCACTTCGGCCGAGAGCTCGGACTACAAGAACCTGGTGCATGAAGTGGAAGAAAATCATGTGGGTGGATTTATCGTGGGCACTGCGCGCGGACCACTGGGCATCGAGCGCAGCCAGGTTTATCCCACGGCGGAGTTGAGCAACGAACTGCAACGGCGCGCAAAAGTTCCGCTGCTGATTGGTGCAGATTTCGAGAGTGGCACCGGGATGCGGCTGGATGAAGGCACTTCGTTTCCATCGGCGATGGCTGTGGGCGCGACGAACGATCCGAAACTTGCCTACACGATCGGCAAAGTGATCGCGCTGGAATCGCGCGCTGCGGGCCTGCACTGGATTTTTGCGCCGGATGCGGACGTGAACAGCAATCCGGACAATCCGATCATCAACATTCGCTCGTTTGGCGAAAACCCGAAGAGCGTGGGCGAATTTGTGGCGCAGGAAATTCGCGGCATCGAGGAAAATGGCGGGCTGGCGACGGCGAAACATTTTCCTGGGCATGGCGATGTGAGCGTGGATTCACATCTGGCTTTGCCGACTGTGCCAGGAGATCGCAAAGCGCTTGAGGCAACCGAACTGGTGCCCTTTCGCGCGGCGATTGGCGCGAGCGTGGGTTCGGTCATGCCGGGGCATCTGGCGGTGCCGGCCTTGGAGCCGGACGCCAGCGTGCCGGCAACGACTTCGCGCAATATTTTGACGGGCTTGCTGCGCGACGAATTGAAATACAAGGGGCTGGTGGTTACCGACGCGATGGATATGGGCGGAGTGACGTCACGCTATCCGCCGGGTGAAGCGGCGGTGCGCGCGGTGGAAGCGGGCGCGGACGTGCTGTTGATGCCGCCGGTGCCGGATGCGGCGATGGCGGGCCTCGAACGCGCAGTGCGCTCCGGACGGATCACGGAAAAGCGCGTGGATGAATCGGTGCGGCGGATTTTGCAGGCGAAGTCGCGATTGGGGCTGGATCGCAATCGGTTGGCGGACATCGAGCATCTGGATGAAAAATTCGGACGCCCGGAATTCGCGGCGCAGGCGCAGAATATTGCCGATCGCGGCGTGACTTTGTTGCGTGATACAGCGCACCTGCTGCCGCTGGATGCGACGAAACCTTTGCGCGTGCTGCTGGTTTCGCTTTCAGCGGACGCGGATCCTTATCCCGGCGAAACGATCGAGCCGGAAATCCGCTGGCGCGTGGATTCGCTGCGGGCCTTGCGCGCGGACCTGCAATTCGCAAACGTGTCGACGCTGCAATTGCCGCCGGCTGATTCGTATGATGTGGCTGTGGCTGCGCTTTTCGTGCGCGTGGCTGATCGCAAGGGCAATGTGGGATTTCCCGATGAGCAGCGCGCATTTGTGAATCAGATGATTGCCACTGGGAAGCCGACCGCGGTGATTGGGTTTGGCAGTCCGTATTTGATCGAAGGATTTCCGGGCGCGAAGACTTGGCTCGCTGAGTTTTCTACTAATTCCGTATCCCAGGTGGCGGCCGTGCGCGCGCTGTTTGGCCAAGTGGCGGTGCAGGGACAAATTCCGGTGACGGTGCCGGGAACGGTACAGCGCGGAGATGGAATGCGCATAGCGGCGAATCCGATGACTTTGCAGCCTGCATCTTCCGAGATGGAAGACCGGCTGCATCCTGTGTTCGGCTTGCTCGATGGCTTCGTGACCGCGGGAGCTTTTCCTGGTGGCGTGCTGGCGGTGGGCTATGACGATCAACTGGCGGTGCATCCGTTCGGGTCGCTTACGCGCGATGCGAAAGCGCCGCAGGTGACCGAGAACACGATTTATGACCTGGCATCGCTGACAAAAGTAGTGGTGACGACCACCTCTGCCATGATGCTGGTGCAGCAGAAACGAATGGACCTGGATGCCCCCATCGAGCGCTATCTGCCCGAATTTTCCGCGGCGACGAAGTCCGATCCGAATCCCTCCTGGCGCGCGCAAATTACTGTGCGGATGCTGTTGCTGCACGATTCGGGATTGCCGGCGCACCGTGATTTCTACAAAGACGCAAAGGGCCACGATGCCGTGCTGGCGAAAATATTGGCGGAACCGCTGGTGCACGAGCCTGGGACGCAGGTGGAATATTCCGACCTGGGATTTATTCTGTTGGGAGAAATCATCGAGCGGTTGACCGGGGAAACGCTCGAGCAATTCGCGAAAGGGCACATCTTCGCCCCGCTAGGCATGAGCGACACGATGTATAACCCGCCGGCATCATTGCGCGCGCGCATTGCGCCGACGGAACTGGACACCGAGTTCCGCAAACGGCTGCTGCGCGGCGAAGTACACGACGAAAACGCTTTTGCGTTCGGCGGCGTATCCGGGAATGCCGGATTGTTTAGCACGGCTCGCGACACGGCGGCATTTGCGCAGATGCTGCTGAACGGCGGCATTTACGCGCATCACCGGTTGCTCGCGCGCGCGACGATTCAGGAATTTACGGCGCGGCAGGTTGTCGGTGATTCAGCGAGGACGCTGGGATGGGATGTTCCCACGCCGCCAAACTCCGCCGCCGGGCATTATTTTTCGCCGAGCGCCTATGGACACACCGGCTTCACCGGAACTTCGCTGTGGATCGACCCGGAGCGCGACCTGTTTGTGGTGCTGCTCACCAATCGCGTGAACCCCACGCGCACGAATGAGCAGATTCGCTTGGCGCGGCCTGCCATCCATGACGCGGTCCTCCAGGCTCTGGGCCTGGTGAACACTTCCACTACTGCTCGATAACTCCCTCGTCACATAGGCTGCCGGAATTCATTACAAGCCCCCTACTGAGACTCGCCTATCGGTATAATTGATGGAAGACTGTTTGCAGGCCATAAACGGCTGAGGGCGCGGTGACACCAACCAGAACGGAACAGCGCAACCCGCGGACGCGCGGGCTAGACACTAAGTCCACGATTGAGATTTTGCGCGTGCTGAACCATGAAGATCAGCGCGTGGCACCGGCAGTGCAGCGCGTATTGCCGCAGATTGCGCGGGCGGTCGATGCAATTGTGAAGAGTTTCCGTAAGGGCGGGCGGCTCGTCTATCTGGGCGCAGGAACGAGCGGGCGGCTGGCGGTGCTGGATGCAGCGGAATGCCCGCCAACATTTGGCACACGGCCGAAGATGGTGCAGGCTTTGATCGCAGGTGGCGCCAAGGCTTTACGCGGGGCGGTGGAAGGCGCGGAGGATTCGGCGTCAAACGGCGCGAGAGATTTGGCCAAGGCCGGGGTTACAGGGCGAGACGTGGTGGTGGGCATCGCAGCGAGTGGAACCACTCGCTATGTGTTGGGCGGTGCGGAATGGGCGAAGCGGCGCGGTTGCGTGACGGTGGCGGTGACTTCGAATCCGCAATCGCCGCTGGCGCGCATGGCACAAATTGCCATCACACCGGAGACGGGTCAGGAAGCGATTGCCGGGTCCACGCGCATGAAAGCAGGAACCGCGCAGAAGATGGTGCTGAACATGCTTTCCACTACGGCGATGGTGCGGCTCGGCAGGGTTTATGAGAACTGGATGATCTACGTGGCGCTGACAAATCAGAAGTTGCACCGACGTGGCGCGCGGATTTTGACGGAGGCTGCAGGAGTGAGTACGTCTAAGGCGGAACACGCACTGCGGCAGACGGGCCACGATCTGCCGGCGGCGCTGGTGATGCTGAAGACGGGCGCAAACGCCGTGGCGGCGCGCAGATCGCTGCGCAGGTCCGGTGGAAATGCGCGAATGGCGCTGGCATTGCACCCGAAGCGGAGAGTGAATTTGAAAGGCCAGGGGAAATAATCATGGACCGGTTCAAGATTCAGGGCGGGCGAAAACTGGAAGGGACGGTGCGCATCAGCGGCGCGAAGAATGCAGCGCTGCCGGCGATGGCCGCGGCACTGCTGACCAGCGACGCGGTGACGCTGCAGAACATTCCGCACGTGCGCGACATTATCACCATGGCAAAGCTGCTGGCGCATATGCGCTGCCGCGTTGAGAGCCCGGATCTGCCGCCGAGCGAGTTCATCATTCAGGCCGAAACCGTGTCGATGCGCGAGGCGCCTTACGAGCTGGTGAAGACGATGCGCGCTTCCGTGCTGACACTGGGGCCGCTGGTGGCGCGATTTGGATATGCACGGGTTTCACTGCCGGGCGGGTGCGCGATTGGCGCGCGGCCCATTGATTTGCACATTCAGGCGCTGGAACAACTGGGCGCGGAAACAAAGGTCGAGCACGGATACGTCGAAGCGCGGGCGAAACGTCTGCGGGGCACCACTTTGCGCTTTCCGAAAATTACGGTGACGGGCACGGAAAATATTTTGACTGCGGCGGTGCTGGCCGAGGGCGAGACGGTGCTGGAAAACGCGGCGATGGAGCCGGAAGTAACGGATCTAGCGGAATTACTGATCAAGATGGGAGCGAAGATCGAGGGCGTGGGCACTTCCACCTTACGCGTGCGGGGCGTGGAAAAATTGCATGGCGCGACGCACGCAATTATTCCGGACAGAATTGAGACTGGCACGTTCCTGGTGGCGGGGGCGATTACGGGCGGCGAATTGTTGCTGACCGATTGCGAGCCGGGACACTTGAAAGCTGTGATCGAGAAGCTGCGCGCTTGCGGAGTGGAGATCAAGTGCGAAGGCCAGGGCAAGTTGCGCGTGCGGGCAGCGAAGAAATTGGTGGCCGCGGACGTGACGACCGAAGAGTACCCGGGCTTCGCGACGGATATGCAGGCGCAGTTCATGGCGCTGGTGACCCAGGCGCAGGGCGAGTCGCGAGTCCGCGAGACCATTTTCGAAAATCGTTATATGCACGCCAGCGAAATGGTGCGCATGGGCGCGAACATCGCAATTGCCGGGAACGAAGCGGTTGTCACAGGACCCACGCCGCTCAGCGGCGCGCCGGTGACGGCTTCTGATTTGCGGGCCAGCGCGGGTTTGGTGTTGGCTGGATTGGTGGCTGACAACACGACATGGGTTGACCGCGTGTATCACATTGACCGCGGATACGAGATGATCGAGATGAAACTGCAGGATGTGGGCGCGCAGATCGAACGGATTAGCGGCCGCGAAGAATGAAAAAGGAGGCAATTGCTCGCCTCCTTCTCCCATTTACCTGAATCAGCAGCTCCCGCGAGTCCTTCGCAAGGAATCACGTTCACACATTTTACGGTTAGGTTGCGGCTTCGGTTTTCGCCGTGGCCTGCTTGTCGCGCAGGACGGCTTTGCGGCTCAGGCGGATCTTGTTTCCCTCGATGGCCAGAACCTTCACGAGGATTTGATCGCCTTCCTTCAGCTCGTCGCGGACGGCGCGGATGCGCGCTTCGGCGATTTCGCTGATGTGCAGCAGCCCATCGGTGCCGGGGAAAATTTCGACGAACGCGCCGAACTCCGCGATGCGCACCACGGTGCCGAGATAGGTTTTGCCGATTTCGGCGGTGGCGGTGACGTCGCGAATCATCTTGAGCGCTTCTTCGGCTGATTTTCCGCTGGAGGCGAAGACGTGCACCTTGCCGTCGTCCATCACGTCAATCTTCACGCCGGTAGCTTCGATAATCCCGCGGATTTTCTTGCCGCCCGGACCGATCAGATCGCGAATTTTGTCCGTGGGAATATTCAGCATGAAGAGGTGCGGTGCGTAGAGGGAAATTTCCGGACGCGCCGACGAAAGCGTCTTGTCCATGATGTCCAGAATTTGCAGACGCGCTTTGCGGGCCTGGGCCAGGGCTTCGCGCATCATGGCGATGCTGACGCCCGCGACTTTGATATCCATCTGCAGCGCGGTAATTCCCTGCCGTGTGCCGGCAACTTTGAAATCCATATCGCCGTAATGATCTTCGGCGCCGGCGATGTCCGTGAGGATGGCGTATTTATCGCCTTCGACGACCAGGCCCATGGCGATGCCCGCGCAGGCGGATTTGAGCGGAACGCCCGCGTCCATTAAGGCCAGAGAGCCGCCGCATACCGTAGCCATGGAGGAAGAGCCGTTGGATTCCAGAATGTCCGAAACGCAGCGCACGGCATAAGGGAAATCCGCATCCGAGGGCATCAAGTTCGCAAGAGCGCGTTCGGCCAGAGCGCCGTGACCGATTTCGCGGCGGCCAGGACCGCGCAAAAATTTCACTTCGCCGACCGAGAACGGCGGGAAGTTGTAATGCAGCATGAAGTGCTTGAAGGTATCTTTCTCGAAGAGAAGATCCTGACGCTGCATGTCCTCCTTGGTGCCGAGCGTCGCGGTGGAAAGAGATTGCGTTTCACCGCGGGTGAAGAGCGCGGAGCCGTGAGCGCGCGGCAGCACGCCCGTCTCGCAAGTGATTTCTCTCACCTGGTCGAAAGCGCGCGCGTCTGGACGGCGCTTGCGCGTGAGCATATCGTCGCGGAAGATGAATTCGCGCAAGCGCTCGAAAGCGCGGGCGGCCAGCTTCTTCTTCTCGACGTCTTCCGCAGGAATCGTGGCGTAGATTTCATTCTTGATGGCGTCGATGCGGCTGTAGCTTTCGGACTTGGGGTATTTCGCGGTGTCGGAGGCGTCGCGCAGTTTTTCGCCGTATTGCTGCTGAAGCTGCTTGTAGAGCGCTTCGTCAAATGCCGGCGGCGTGAAGGTAACCTTCTGCGTCTTCACTTTGTCGTGCAATTCGCGAATGGCGGCGACGATCTTGCGGATTTCCGCGTGCGCGAATTCCAGCGCGTCGGCGACGGCATCTTCGGAAACTTCCAGAGCGCCCGATTCCACCATAACGATGGCCTTATCGGAGCCGGCCACAACGATATTCATGGTGCTGGTCTTCTGTTCAGCAACCGTGGGATTGACGACCAGCTTGCCTTCGAGCATTCCAACGCGCACAGCGGCGATCGGAGTGGTGAACGGAATTTTTGAGACATACAACGCAGCGGAAGCGGCGGTGACGCCGATCACGTCCGGATCGTTTTCGCTGTCCGCGGAGAGCACCATGGAAACGATCTGCGTCTCGTTGGACCAGCCTTCGGGGAACAAAGGCCGCAGCGGGCGGTCGATCAACCGCGAGGTGAGAATTTCTTTTTCCGATGGGCGGCCTTCGCGCTTGAAAAATCCGCCGGGAATTTTCCCCGCAGCGTAAGTGTATTCGCGGTAATCCACGGTGAGGGGCAGAAAATCCTTTTCGGCCGCTTTACTATCCATGCAAGCAGTGGCCAAAATTACAGTGTCGCCGTAACGCGCCACCACGGCGCCGTGCGCTTGACGAGCCATCTTGCCCGTCTCGAAGGTCAGGGTACGCCCGCCTACTTCCAAACTAACTTGTTCAAACATAACTGCACATCCTTTTTGCCCCGGCTCACCGGGGACGCTTGATTCAGATACGAGATTTCAGTCTCGGGAAAAACTGCGAAGGGAGAAAGCAGAGAAGAAAACGGAACGGAAAAATTTGCGACGAGCGACAATGCGCCGCGCGGCCCGCATGCCGCCTGAAAATTGTGGTCTGTGCGGTGGCTAAAGGGGCGGCCGGAAGGGCCGCTCAAGAAATCCGCGCTACTTGCGCAAACTAAGTCGTTCCACAATCTCGCGATACCGATCCGGGTCGCGACGATTCAGATAGTCCAGCAGCCTGCGGCGCTTGTTGACCATCATGATCAATCCGCGGCGTGAGGCG
>DATNLN010000151.1:0-6055 GCA_035602855.1 Candidatus Acidiferrales bacterium | reverse complement strand
GTTACCACCAAAGCGAGCGTTGAGACCAGAAGCATAGACGCGGCTTCTGACTCCACTGCTTTGTACCTGGCCGCAAAGAGCACGACCACGGTAGCCAGGGGAAAGCTACAGCAAACCAGCGCCTCGCGCGCAAACGGACTAACAACATGCAACAAATGCAGTATTGCGAAGAGAACCGCCGATTGCACGGTTACACGAGCAAGGGAACCGACCAACACCGCACGTGAAAAACGAACCGGATGAGCTGCCAAAACGAGGCCTACCGCAAAAACCGCTACGCCGGATGTGGCTGAGCCAATCAACTCGAAACAGCTGGCTACCACAGCTGGCAAGTGAACGCTCAAAAGGACAACAGCGATTCCCAGGATTGGCGCCCACAGGAGTGGCGATTTCAAACCAGCATTCAGGCCGGTTACGATCGCGCTTGGCTTCGAAGAATTGGTGGCGACTCTTAGATCTTTCGCCGCTGCATCCATTTCCAGAAGGATCACTGCCGGAGGTACTGTTAGGTTAATTGCCAGGGCCACGAGTCCCACGGCACCCCCGCTGGTTCGACCCAAGAGTGGTTCGAGAACGGCGAGGCCAAAGACCGGGGTCGCGGAGGTAGCGAGCATAAGCGCATAGATGATGGAAGGCGTCCCACTGAGCGACTTCACCCTTCGCAAGAGCACCCACGCAACGACGAAAAGCCCGGCGTGGGACAGAATCAGTGCCAGGACAAGAAGACCCTGCTGCAGGAGAAGATCTTTGGGAATGTCGGTCATGCTGACGAACAGAGAGGCCGGCAGGGCAAAGGTTAGCGCCAGTTTGCTCAAACCCGCGGACTGGTCCGCATCGAAGACATTGCGCTTCCCAGCCAGGTAACCAAGCGCGAGGACAAAAAAGACAGGAGTTAACGCTCCGAATAATCCACCGATGTTCATGAAGGATCTCCTTTAAAGCAATGCCAAAACATCTCTAAAACTCCACCTTGGTCCTGAATCCGAAAACCACGGAGCGCTGCGCTCGTCCACCCACGTTCGCGTAGTACTGAATGACCGGCTGCACAAGGAGCATGGGCAGGGGGTCGAGAAGCGTGTTGAATTCAACGGCATTCTCCGTCTTCCAAGCAGGCGTGGCTCGCGGGAGGAACTGCGAGCTCAAGCTGTTACGCACATAGCCCAGGGACATGGTGTTGTGAATGTGCAGAGGCAGCGGCTCGTTGAATCGCACTCCAGCCGTGAGCTGCATGTTGTTCCGGTTGATGTCCGCGGGGCTCCAGTCGTAGGCAAGCGTCGCGTCCAAGCCTTTTGCTTCTTTCGGATCCACGCGCCAAAGGGCCTGGCTCGCCATCCAATACAAAAGGTAATTGCCCGCCCGGGGTGTCAGACTCGTCGGTGACGTGAACTTTGCGGGATTGTAGGAGGCGCCGAACTGATAGAGGCCCGAGTATCCTTTTCGGCTTTCGACATTGTCGAAGGCTCGAACGGACGACGCCTTCTTGCCCGGACTAAACCCAATCTCCGACACGCTTACCGGAGTTCCATTGAACGTCGGAACCAGGCCGGTTGGATTCTGTGAAAAAGGCGAGCGGACCGCAGCCGCCACCATTGATTTCACATAGAGGTTGTGAATCGGCACGAAACGCAATTCAAACGCGGGAGTAGAAGGAGGATCGAAGGACTCGGAGTCTGTGAATAGATTGCCTAATGCATATCCCATCGGCTCAAAAATGAAGGAAGCCGCATCGTGCTGGGCTCCGTAAAAATCCTGACCCGCGAACTGACCAATGCGCGCAGTGATCCGTTCATCCAGCCATCTCTTCTCAATCCACCAGGAATCGAGGCGACATGTGTTCGCGCTCGACAGTCCGCTAGGACTGGTGAGCAGGCCAAGATAAGCGCCAAGATTGCCGCCGCCTTGCCATAGCGCTGTCGCGTGGAAATACAATCCTTGCTCGCCGACCAGCGCGCCGAAATCGATGTCCACCGTACCTCGGAACCGATTAAAACTTGCGAGTCGGTCCTGCTGTTCGCTCTCAATGTTCCAGAGAGAATCACTGACGTACTGGAAGTCGAATCGCACACCGCGTTCGAGCAGCCGGGAACGTTCGCCATCCCAGTCACCAAAGAGATGTCGGTGGGGGCCCTGACCCGTCTCATCGCTGTCCGGGCCGCTAAGCGTTTCTCCTAGACCTGTCTGGGAATATGCATAGGCCGCCAAAATGCATAACATGATGCACACTAGAAGCACGAGCTTGGGAAACTCTCGCTTGATCAAGATTGCACCTCGCACAGCGCGAGTGGGATCAAAAGCAGCGCGGCTCCTAGCATCCCGAGTGCGCCAAAATGAAGGACCAACGCTGCTCCCGTCCCAGCGCCCACCACGAAGGCTATCCAGATTACGCAGAGAAGTTCTATCTTTGGATCGTGAGCTCTTACGTCGTGAGGAACCTCTTCGGAAGTGTATTGTTCGGCTTCTGTCGAGATAAGGCTTGTAATCATCCCTGTCAGATATGTCGTGTGAACGCTGATGCCACCAACACGACGAAACGCTCCGTTTTGTAGACCCAGAGCTAGAGACAGAAAGATCACGAATATTCCGACTCCTTGAGCCAGACCTGATGAGAGCGCAAGAGACGCTGCTACTAGCAGGATCACTTCTATTCCCATGACCGTAGGAAGCAACGGCCACGATGACCACGTCTTGAGGGGCCGTACGATCAGCACGCTCAAAACAATTCCAATTAAGAAAGTGACAATGGCGGAAAGAGGCGCAAGCGTTGCCCGCCAATCATGAGCCGCTACAGCGATGGCGGCGAGAACCAAATTACCGGTGACGTGTCCAGTGAACGTCTTTGCCAGGACAAAGCTGGCCGCGTCGCCATACCCACCAACAAAGGCAAGGCCGAGCGAAAGCCACATGCCAGTCTGGTTGATGTTCGAAGGCACAATTCTCCATTGCCGCTTGCGCGGCCTAGTAATTCGAACGCGTTCCTTGTGTTGGGAATGAGGCAGTAGAGGTCGTGCCTACTGCCTCACCATGCATTTGCGCATTCCGTCAGGCTACTGCGGCCACGGGCTCTAGTTGCGTCTTGTATTCCGGCTTGTAAATGTGCTGACGAATGAACGCAACCATGTCGGCGGGGCGCTTGACGCGAGCGAGCCCCAAATCGAAGATCAGCTTTGCCACCCGCGCGGCAGTCTGAATCTCGGTCTCAAGAATGTTCGACTGCAATGGATAAAGAAGGCCTTGTTTCAACAGGTCGGACGGCACCTGATCCGCCACCGCCTGCCCGGCCTCGATGAACATTTCGTCGGTAACGCGCTTCGCCTGCGTGGCGAAGATCGCCATACCCACCGCCGGGAATATGTAGAAGTTGTTCGCTTGTCCCGGCAGAAATGTCTGTTCGTTGTAGTGGACCGGTTCGAACTGCACGCCGGCCGCATAGATCGCTTTGCCCTTCGACCAGGTATAAGCTTGTTCTGGCGTGCACTCCGCATGCTCGGTTGGGTTGGAGAGCGCAAGGATTACAGGGCGCTCGTTGACACGTGACATTGCCTCCACGACCTTTTGCGTGAACGCGCCGCCGATCGTGCTCACCCCAATGATCGTCGTTGGCTTGATGCTCTCGATAGCAGCGACGAAATCCCGAGTTGGCGCGTGCTTGTGTGCATAGGGTTTTTGGAAGTCGACCAGGTCTTTGCGAGTATCTTCCAGAAGACCGTTGACGTCGAACATGTAGACCCGCGACTGCGCTTCTTTGAGCGTGAGGCCTTGTGCCACCAGTGCAGAACAAAGCAAGTTGGCCAGGCCAATCCCGGCCGAGCCCGCGCCGAGAAACAAGTACTTTTCGTCCTTTAGCTTCGTGCCCTTGAGCTTGGCCGCATTAATCATCCCAGCAAGAGTGATCCCAGCTGTGCCTTGCACATCATCGTTATAGACGCAATACTTATCGCGGTAGCGCTGGAGCAAGTGCACGGCATCTGCTCCAGTCCAATCCTCGAAGTGGATGCAACACTTGGGGAATACTTCCTGCACCGCCTCTACGAATTCGTCGACGAAAGAATAAAGATCCTCGGTGGACGGGCGGGTCTTGCGCATGCCCAAGTACAGGGGATCGTGCAGGTACTGCTCATTGTTAGTGCCCGCATCGAGGTACATCGGAAGCAGATACTGCGGCGGTACACCGGCGCAGGCGGTGTACAACTGCAGCTTGCCAATGGGGATGCCCGCTCCGTTGGCGCCAAGATCTCCAAGGCCAAGGATGCGGCCACCGTCCGTGACGCAGATAAACCGGACATCTTTCTGGGGCCAGTTTCTCAAAATCTCCTTCACCTTGCCGCGGCGTGTCATCGACAAATACATGCCGCGAGGTTGGCGGTAAATATGGCCGAACTTCAGGCAAGCTTCCCCGATGGTTGGGTCGTAAACGATCGGCAGAAAGCGAGCGGGGTCAGACATGACAGTCCGATAAAAGAGGGTTTCGTCGTGATCGAGCAGGTTGACCAGGTAAATGTAGCGATCAAGGTCCGTATTCTTATGGCCCAGTTGCAGCATCACCCGGCTTAACTGCAGGTCTTCGGTCTCGGTCACATCGGGTACCAAGCCAACGATTCCGAAGGCCTGTTTTTCGGCCTCCGTAAAGGCTGTGGACTTATTGAGGGATGGATCGTGAAGCAGTTCAATTCCGCGCTTATTCGTCGTCATGTTCTCTCCTTCGTGTTTCTTCAGTGCCGTATCGACAGAAATTAAAGTTGTTTCTCAGCTGGCTTTTGCCACGTACGGGTGGACCATCTTCGCCGGATCCACCACGCGGTCGAACTCGTCTTCCGTGACAAATCCCAGCTTCAGTGCGGCTTGCTTGAGCGTGAGGTCGTTATCTAGCGCATAGTGCGCAATCTTCGACGATTTGTCGTAGCCAATGACGGGCGAGAGAGCAGTCACCAGCATCAAAGAGCGATCCACATATTCTTTGATCTTCTTCAAGTTTGGTTTTGTCCCTTCGATGAGGAATTTCCGGAAGTTAGTGCATCCGTCGGTCATGATCGTGACCGAGTGAGTTACGTTGAAAATGATGAGAGGCTTATAGACGTTCATCTCCAGGTATCCGCCCGCTCCGCCGAAGCCCACGGCCACATCATTGGCCATAACCTGGACCGCAATCATGGTTAGCGCCTCGGCCTGGGTCGGGTTCACTTTGCCCGGCATGATCGACGAGCCGGGTTCGTTCGCAGGGATCACTAACTCGGCGAAGCCTGCACGCGGGCCACAGGACATCAGCCGAATGTCATTGGCAATTTTGTAGAGCGAGACCGCGAGGGTGCGAAGTGTGCCGGAGAGCTGGACGAGAGCATCATGAGCGCCCTGCACCGTGAATTTGTTGGGAGCGCTGATGAAAGGCAGGTTCGTAAGCTTTTCAATTTCAGCTGCGGCCGCCTCGCCGAAATCCGGAGCTGCGTTGATCCCCGTTCCCACGGCTGTTCCGCCAAGCGCCAGCCGATACACGCCGTGCAATGCATCCTCGATACGCTCGAGATTGTCGCTAAGCATGCCTGAGTAGCCAGACCATTCCTCGCCGAGCGTGATCGGCGTGGCGTCCTGCATGTGTGTGCGACCGATTTTCACAACGTCTTTCCAGTCCTCGACCTTCGCTGCGATTGAATCACGCAGGTTCTTAATTGCCGGTATGAGTCGCTCTTTCACGTTTACTGCTGCCGCAATGTTCATCGCGGTGGGGAAAGAATCGTTGGAAGACTGCGACATGTTGACGTGATCGTTAGGATGAACTGGCGTTTTGCTCCCGACCGGCGTGCCGGCAAGCTGGCAGCAGCGGTTGGAAATCACTTCGTTCACATTCATGTTGAATTGGGTGCCGCTTCCCGTCATCCAAACATGCAGAGGAAACATGTCCTCATGCTGGCCCGCGAGGATCTCCTCACAGACTTGAACGATAAGCTTGTGGCGCTGGTCGTCGAGCCGCCCGCCTGCGTGGTTTGCATTCGCTGCGGCTTTCTTTAGAGTTGCGTAAGCCGCGATCATCTCGCGCGGGATTAGATCTTTCCCGATGTTGAAG
>DATNLN010000105.1:0-72234 GCA_035602855.1 Candidatus Acidiferrales bacterium | reverse complement strand
AGCTGCACGGTGGGAACGGTGCCGACTCCGCCGGGGTACAGCGTGGAAGGATGCACGTGGCGGCCTTCCATCAGGCAGAACATTTCGCGGGTCATGCGGCTCATCTGCAGCGCTTCGCGGTAAAAGGATCCGACGAAGGGATTCAGAGCCTTCATGATGTCCGAGATGGTGCGATAGCCATGAAGATCGGCGCCCGGCGCGGCCGTTTTTTCGGCCTTGGCGTACACGCCTGGATTGGTTTCTTTCACCATCTGCTCGCAGAAATCAACGCCGACCAGATTGTCCTGGAAAATGTTGTGGTCGAACATGTACTCGGCGGCTTCGCCCAGATTCACAATCCATTCGGCCATCGCCGGCGGGCGCACGCCAAAAGCCATGTTCTGCGCGTAGGTGGCGCAGGTGGCGTGGTTATCGCCGCAGATTCCGCAGATGCGGCTGGTGATGAAGTGCGCATCTCTGGGATCCTTGCCTTTCATAAAAATGCTGTAGCCGCGGAAAATTGAGGAAGTGCTGTGACATTCAGCAACCTGGCGATTATCGAAATCAATCTTGGTGAAAATTCCCAGGCTGCCGACGATCCGGGTAATCGGATCCCAATTCATCTCCACCAGCTTTCGGGAACCGGTCGGCGTACCTTTCGCAGCGGAAGTAATTGTGCCCATTTTTTTCGGCTCCTTTTATTTAGTACGTCCCGGGCCTGTAGCCGGTAGTTAGTTCGGTGCCGGTGTGGCGCCACTTCGGTTCTTTGTTTACGGTGTCATTTGTGAATGAGCGGAGGGTGCGGATTGTCTTGCCGTATATGCCGATGGCCGCAGCGGAGACTTTCGATCCGGGCGGCTCGTCCATGAACGGCATGAACTTGTCCGGAAAGCCGGGCATGGTGCAGCCGATGCAGATACCGCCGACGTTGGGGCAGCCGCCGATGCCCGCCATCCAACCGCGCTTGGGCACGTTGCAATTCACAACCGGGCCCCAGCAGCCCAGCTTCACGATGCACTTCGGGGAGCCGTAAACTTCGGCGAAATCGGCCTGCTCGTAGTAGCCGGCGCGGTCGCAGCCGTCGTGGACCGTCTTGCCGAACAGCCAAAGCGGACGCAACTGATCGTCCAGCGGAATCATGGGAGCGAGGCCGGCGACCTGATATAGAAGATAGAGCAGCGTCTCCATGAAATTGTCCGGTTGGACGGGGCAACCAGGCACGTTGACGATCGGCAGGCCCGCTTTCGATTTCCAACCCCAGCCCAGGTAGTCGGCTAACCCCATTGCTCCGGTGGGATTACCCTGCATGGCATGGATTCCCCCGTATGTGGCGCACGTGCCGCAGGCGACTACGGCCAGCGCTTTGGGCGTCAGGCGATCGATCCATTCATTCGTGGTGATCGGCTGGCCGGTTTTGGAGTCGGTGCCGAGCGCCGCCCAGTATCCCTGCTTTTTGATCTTCTCGTTGGGAATCGAGCCTTCCACCACGAGGACGAACGGCTCCAGCTTGCCCTGTTCGGCTTGGTACCAAAACTTGAGGAAATCGTCGCCATTTTCATAGGCGAGTACCGGGTTGTGCAGATGGACGCGAGGCAATCCGGGAATTGCGCCCAGCAGAACGTCTTCGATGCTGGGTTGCGTGGCGGCAGTAATGGAAACCGAATCGCCGTCGCAGCCAAGACCGGCGGTGATCCAGAGAATGTGAATGTCCGGGACGGGTGACGGCTTTTGCGTCTTTCGACCGTAAGGAACTGCTTCGGGTGTCATTGCTAGTCCCTCCTCTCAGGCTGCTGCGAATGCCAGCAGGGACAACGCTGCGTCTGCTGAGTCCCGAGAGAACACCCGCGATGCGGAAACGCAGGCAGGCCGAAAGCCTCCGGAGAAACAACGGCCCGGTTCGGGACAAACTGCTGTCCAAAATTTCGCGATTGAGAGAATTACTCCGAGAGCGGCCCGACTACAATCAGGAACAGGTGGTATTTAGTGTAGGGGACGGTCGCTTCCAGCCATCGGGGAACCCCTGATCTTATAAATACGGTCAGTAGCCTCCATTGAGGTTCACGGTCCACTCGATCGCGTGCTGCACCAGTTCGCGCGCATTGCGCAGCGCCAGTTTTTCCTTGATGTGCGCCTGGTAGGATTCGATCGTCTTCACGCTGAGGTGTAGTTCGTCGGCAATCTGCCGCGTGCCGTGCCCTTCGCCGATTAAACGGAAGACTTCCAGTTCGCGGTCGGTGAGATTCAGCAGCGGCGAGCTTTTTGTGGCTGCGCCCCCTCGAACATATTGCTGCAACATGGTGGTGGTGAGCCGGTCGCTGAGATAGACATCACCCTGCAAAATTCTGCGGATGGCGACCAATACTTTTTCGGTGGCTTCCTGCTTCATGATGTAGCCGTTGGCGCCCGCGCGCATGGCACGTTCGGCGTAAATGGATTCATCATGCATGGAAAGAATCAGCACGGGGAGGCTGCCGGTTTTCACGCGGATTTCCTTGAGCACTTCCAATCCGTCCGGGCCGTTTAGAGAAATATCCAGGACCACCAGATCCGGGCGCAGGGTTTCGATCGCATGGAAGGCCGAGTGTGCGCCGTCGGCTTCGCCGCACACGGACAGATCTGCTTCGCGGTCAATCAGCAGCGCAAGTCCTTGGCGCACGATGGGATGATCGTCCACCAGGAGCACGCGGTACTTTTTCGCCCGAACATCCAATTGCGCTTTGGCGTTCATGGTAGTTCTCCGCTATTCAACACCCCGGATGGGAAACGTGCAAGTGACCGTGATCCCCCGATCTGGATTCGGTTGAACCTTCAGCGAGCCGCCCACCATATCTGCCCGATAATTCATGATGTTGAGGCCCACGCCCGGCGGATTGACCGGCTTCTTGGGGAATCCCTCGCCATCGTCCTGAATGGAGAGGACGGCGGTGCCGTTCTTGCCCGATAGGCGAATGACGATATTTTGGGATTTTCCGTGACGGATGGCGTTGTTCACCGCTTCTTGCGCAATGCGGTAAAGATGCGTCGCCACGTTCGCGTCGTGAATGGCAATTTGCTTCGCACAACGAAAACTACAGCCGATGTGAAAAAGCGCTTCCACCTCGCTGGCCCATTTTCGAAGCGCGGACATCAATCCCAGCGGCTCCGCCGCCACCGGATGAAGGCCGCGCGCCAGTTGCCGGGTATTGTCAATCGCCTGGTTCACCATTTTCACGATCTGGGCCGCTTCCACGGCTTCGGGCAACGTCTTATCCGAAAGTTTTTGTTCCAGAACCTTGCTCATGAAAGCGATACCGGTCAGATGCTGGCCGAGGCCGTCGTGCAGATCCTGCGCGATGCGGCGCTGTTCCCGCGCGCTGATCTCGAGGATCGCTTCTTCCAGACCTTTGCGTTCGGTGATGTCGAATCCCACGCCGTGGATGAACCAGGGGCGGCCATCTTCGCGCCGGATCATTTTCGCTTCGCACTGAAACCAGAGCACGCGGCCATCGCGCGCCATCACGCGGTAGGAGGAGCGCAACGGCTTGCCGGATAGAAACATCTCCGCGGCTTCCTCGCTCCAGCGCATCTTGTCGTCGGGATGAATTTGCTGGTACCAGCGCACCGGATCTTCCAGCCATTCAGCCTGTGAAAAACCCAGCGCCGTTTCAATCTGCGGGCTTACGTAGGCTTCGCCGATTCCCTTGTCGAGGTAGGCCATGAACACGACGGCGGGGATTTGCTCGACGAGAGCGCGGTACTTCGCTTCCATGTTCAACAAAGGCGCTTCGGGATTGAGTTTCAATTCGGCCGATGCCGCAAGGTCGGGGCTTGCGCTGGAAATCAAAGACTGTTGCTGCAAAAAAACGTTGGCTAGTTCCTGCAGGGCTTTCTCTGCCTCCGACAAATTTCCGAGAAGTCTGTCCGCGCCGAGCGATTTTGCATCGCTCCGTGAATCTTTACCCTGCGTTAGGTAATCCAGCGCCATCGTGCGCCCCTTGTGCTACGCAAATATAAGAATATAGATTCCGCTTTTCTCGACCCGCGTTGCCCTGCCCTGCGATTTCACTCTTGCGCGCGGCTGCGCCAGGGCGGCTCCTTGTTCAGGGATGCTTGCGTGAAGCGACGTAAGGCATGAATCGCCCGCCCGTAAGTCATCACCGCAGCGGAAGAAAGCAGTGAACCGGGCGGCTGGTTCATGAACGGCATGAACTTGTCCGGAAAGCCCGGCATGGTGCATCCGATACAAATCCCGCCGACGTTTGGACACCCGCCGACTCCACCCATCCAGCCGCGCTTGCCGACGTTACATTGCACGACGGGTCCCCAGCAACCGAGTTTCACGATGCAGGTGGGCGAACCATACTCTTCGGCGAACTGCGCCTGCTCATAATATCCGCCGCGATCGCATCCTTCGTGTACGGTTGCGCCAAACAGCCAAGTGGGACGCAGCGCATCGTCGAGCGGAATCATGGGAGCGCGTCCGGCGGCCATGTGCAGCAAGTACAGAAGAACTTCCATAAAATTGTCCGGCTGCACGGGGCATCCTGGAACGCAAACGATAGGAATACCTGCCGTGGATTTCCAATTCCAGCCGAGGTAATCCGCCAGTCCCATGCAGCCGGTAGGATTTCCTTCCATCGCGTGAATGCCGCCGTACGCCGCGCATGTGCCGGCGGCGACAACAACCCAGGCTTTCGGCGCGAGGCGGTCAATCCAGTCACAGGTCAGGATCGGTTGTCCTGTAGTTTGATCCGTGCCGAACGTCGCCCAATATCCTTCGTTCTTGTTCTTTTCGTTGGGGATCGAACCTTCCATCACCAGGATGAACGGCGCGAGCTTGCCCTCCGCGGCCTGATGAAAATGGAGCATGAATTCCTCGCCGTTGTCATAGGTAAGAAATGGATTGTGCAGGTGCACCTTCGGGATCCAGGGTATGCCGCCGAGCAGAATGTCTTCGATGCTGGGCTGCGTGGCCGCGGTCATCGCGATGGTGTCACCGTCGCAACTGAGGCCGGCCGTGATCCAGAGAATGTGAATTTCGTTTATGGGAACTGCGTCTGAATCAGCCGCGTGGGCGTATTCGGGCGAACTCGGCATGCGATTCCCTCTCTGCTATTCGGACTTGCCCTGCCGTGTGATACGATCCGCTGCGAAGGGCTTCCTGCGGAAGCGCTTCGGCGAGATTGTACCGAATCAAGAGGAGCGTGTCTGGTTTTCTTGTAGGCCGCGACGGCGTATATTCGGCCCAGGCCAATTGGAGTACGGTACTTATTGCGTGCGAGATCAGGGTTCATCGGTATGGGCATATTCACCGGGTCGTGTTTTGCTCTAGACTGGCAGGTAAGGAATCGCGAGGTGCACCGTGGCGACAATAGTGATTCTCTGCGTGATGGCGCTTATCATCCTATTTGGCTTCATAAAAATGCTGCCCGACATCATACGCTACATGAAGATACGCGCCATGTAGTGTGCGGCAGCGCCAGTTCGCCAGACCGCGACATTGGTTGAATGCGCGCGCCCGCCGTATGACGATCTGATTTACGAATCGGAACAGAAGCTTGAATCATGCCGACTCTCTGTTCGATGCTTGCTCTAGGAAGATTACCTCAGGCGTGAGAACCATCGCTGATCGCACATCCCGCAGCTAGTCTGGGAGCCGGAATACCAGCCTGACGTCCTCTTGGACTTGAACGCGATGGCCATCGAAAAGAGTCGGACCATAGCGCCACTGATGAATGGCAACTACTGCAGCGTCGACGAGCAAAGGCGGCCCACTCACTGGTTCGAGCGTGAGGACTTTCCCGTCATCGCCGATCACCACATGCAGCCGGACCGTTCCTTCAATCCGTTGCTGCATGGCTTCCTGGGGGTAAGAAGGATCTACGCGTTTGAGCAGTCGACCAGCTAATACATCCTTTGAAGATTGTGTTTCCGGCTTCAAGCCGGAAGGCATCGGAACCGAACGGCGAGAGCTGATCGCAATCGAGGAAGAACTGCTCACCGCCTCTTCCGGCAAAGTTAGAAAGGAAGCCGGGAGTACTTCCCGCGCGGGGGCGCCCGACAGCTCACTGTGGGGCTGATGCGAAACCTCGGTCCCTGCCGAAATTCGAGGATCTGAAGGCGGCGCAGGCGCCTCGTTAACTGGCTCCTCGGCGGGTGCTGATTGCTGAGCACCGGGAGCAACAGCGTCGGCGGTTGCTGGGGGAGTCGCTGCGGGTTTGGCCGGTTCGCTGTCTTGTTTCATCTCCTCCGTGTTCGCGGCCGGCTTCGGATGAGGTGCCGATTCTACGATGCTCTGGACGCGAATGGTACCAGTGAGCCCGTCGAACGTTCCGGTTACCAAAACATCTTTCCCAACGAGCTTTCCGGCTTTCTCTTGGTCGTCTAAATGGTACCAGGCACTATTGTCGTCGTCCCGCAGCACATAGCGCACGCCGTTTTGGGAGACGATCTTCCCACTGAAGGTCTTGGTCTGCTTCTGCGTTAACGAGTCTTGCGAGACTTTGGATTGTGCTGTATGGCAAGTCAAGAGCGACCCGCAGAGCAGAAGCGACATCGCCGCCTTGACAGTAACCTTCCGTCTCATCCGTCACCTCGAGATCAAGTAGGAGTTCGAGCAGTCCGCGCGAGACGGGTCTCGAGCCCTATCAAGGGTGCATTTCCGCATAGGAATGGCCGGGGACAACACGCTAACGAAGAAACTCGTAAAAGTAAATGGACCACTCCGCTAATCCCCCTAATCAAGACACAGCGCCATAGGTGTTCGAACACGCTAAAATGCCGACCAGCATGCGGTTCGCTCGGCCACGGACAAGACCGTACTGGTTTTACACCTTGGCGAACGCGAGCAAGCAGCGGCTTAGAAAACTACAGATTTCTGATGCCGCGTTTGTGACAAATGATCGCTTACTGGATTATTGAGGGGCGAAACGGGCAGGTTTTTTTTGACTCCGCTGAAACTTGCAGAGGACTTGATCGCATTCTCTCACTGCAGCAATTCGGATTGACTCGCTCCTTCGAGCGCTTCCCTGTTTTTCCCGATGATGCGGACTTCCTTTCCACAGAGACCGGGAAACCTTGTCGCCTTTCCCAGAAGTCCATATTCGTGGCCTGGGCATTCCGGAGCAAAAGCGTCCTGTGAATAATTCCCACGTTGGCTTTGTCACGGCGGGAATTTACGAAGTCGGGCAATCAGTGCTCGATTTCCGCCGCATGTTCTTCTGGCATGTTATGTATATGTCGTTACCGTTAGCCTCAGCGACGAATTTCCCAACCTACGGAGGCGAGCACTCCCGGCAGGATATCAGCGACGCGGCGGTCATTTTCTTGGATCTCAGGAGGGATGTTCTCCCATTCGACGAGATAGGGCGAACTTCGTTTATCTACGTCCCTGGGCCCTGGAGACCAGCCCGCGAGAAAACGCTCAGCCATCCAACGCTGGTGCTCCATTTTTGCCAGCAGCATCACTTGATCTGGCGTAAACGACTTCACGGGTATCCCCGGATCTTCGCTGCCGCAGCGTACGCGATAGCAGCCGATGGCCCTTAGCTTTACCGGTACGTGATCAGCTAGCTGGCGGTTGGAGTCGATTAAGTCGTCGTCGAGCTGTTCCCAAGGACGTAAACTCCGATCATCGACGAGTTGTTGGTGAAGATCTCGTCGTCTGCGCACGTAATCCTTGTGTAGCCCCTTCGCCATCGTATCAAGTTCGTCGTCCAGCCAGTTTTTTCTCGCACAAGCTTCCTGCATGGACCCGAATTCGGTAATTTGCTTCGGTAGACTGCCGTCCGATTCGGCTCCTCTCAACGAAGTGGCCAGACCCGAGTCGTCGCTCGAGCGCACTCGGATCGGTATTTCGGGACCCAGATGATCGGCGAGCGCCAACCCGATGCAGAGTCCGCGCGCAATATTGTCGAGCGCGATGACGACCGTAGAAATTGTCTTTTGGCTGTCCGCACAAAAGTCCTGGATCCATCCACGAGTCAATGGTTCTTCCGCATCCGCCTGTATGAACGTGGCGTCGCAAACTTGGCTGAAATGGCGATATCGCGAGCGAAAAAAGCGTTCTTTTCTGCTAGCGTCATGATCGATCACGAGCGCTCGCAGAGGTTTAAGATTGGCGTAATGCGCCAACATTGCCGCCCGAGTCAGCACCGCTTCGCCCATTAGGCCGAAGCCAATAATGACGATTTGTACGACTCGTTCATCGTTTTCCGTAATTCTTGTGTAATCCAGTGGGTGATCGAGAAGCATCAATCGTGCACTGTTGTCAAACACGTTGAACATGCTGACGCGCGCTATCCCATCTGCTCTGAACGCGCGGTGAAGACGCAGTGTCGCACGCAGTTCTGGATCGGAAATGTGGACATGAATGTGCGGTCCGGTAGACCTACGGGTTGAGTTCGCCCGCACCACTTCGATTGCGCATTTTGCCACTCTTATATTGGCGCCATCATCTTCTGACGTCACAAAGACGTTAGCTGCGCGATGGATGTAGACCTTGCGCAATAGCCGCGCATCGGCTGCGTTGCCTTGGAGCACTCCGGCACCGGTCTCCATAGCATTTGCCACCGCAGCGCTGTCCATGCTGTCGTCAGCAACCACTACGAGCTTATCGCGCAGGTGGGAAAATTCATGCGCCAGCTGCTGCCCGAAAGGTGTCAATCCGCAAATCACCGTATGTCCTCCTATCCGTGACACGCCATCCCGGCGCAATTCGTTGCCAAAGAATTTAAAAACCAGGGCGGCTCCGGTAGTACCCATGAAGATAACTGCCAGGAATCTCGCTGCCTGAAAGAGAGGTGAATTTTCTGCCGACATCGCTACCAGATCCGCATCAGACACATGCAACAGGAGGAGTTGTGCGCTTGAATACACCGCCTCGATAATCCTGCGCCACCCAGTCACGCTCGACGGCAGGTATGTCCAGAAAGCGCGGTAGCTAAGCACGAGGCTGACAACCCCTGCGAGCGTCGAGATCATCCACAACCAGCGCTCGCGTCCGGGCGGCGGTGGTGTACCAGCGCCGTGAGCCATCTGAGGACCCTTTCTCGTAGCACTTCTTTATGATTCAGCAGTCGAGTGCGACGATCGTTTCAGCGGTACCATCGCCGGGTTACGGTCATACTGTTTTGCAGGTTCTCGTGACTTTCCATAGAGCGGCGATCCGTCTTAGCTCGGCCGGCTATAGTTCGCGCGCGAGCCAGTCTAAGACTTTGGAATCCTGCACCAACTAGCAATCGCCAGCAAGAAAAACAGCGCAGCGCCGTGAAAGAAACTCAAGTAGGAAATGGCGTTGCCTCCTGCAGCACCCAGGTGGGGCGGAATTAGGTTAACCGCATTGACCACCCGTAAGATCAACGCGAGGACAGTGCAGATCAAGCCTAGCCAATAACCTAGGGCGGAGAATTGTTTTTCCATATCCTTTCTCCCCGATTCAAGTTTTTTGTGGTTGGCCCGTATTTGCCTGTACGCTACTCTCGGCTCATCGGGGAGTCAAGCGTGCGGCTCCTGCGGAAACCGGGAGGCAACCTGCGATGGCCATAATAATTTCAAGGGACGGGAGGAATGCGAAGAAAATAGAAAAGGCTGCTTTTCAAAACTCCGATCCCATGAATGCGCGAATTCCCTCCCGACTTGATCGCCCTAGGCATCTCCGGCGACTTCAGCGGAACTGGGACTTCTGCGTTTCCGCGCGTTCAGAGCGAGAGAATTCGAATTCCGCATGAGAAACGTTGCAACTCCTTTCTTTACAATCATGTATTAACTGCATCCTCTGATCGATGGGTGGTCCTAGTTGATGCTCTAAAATCCTTACGAGCCGCAATTGCGCGATCTTTGTTTCCCGCCGATGCGTCCTCGGCTCGCTCCCAATCATCCAAAACCACGGCGCCGGAGAATTGGAGGACTCAAAATGCAGAGCCGCGAATTAGCAAGTACAGGACTCAAAGTCGCGCCGTTGGCTTTGGGAGGCAACGTTTTTGGCTGGACTTCGGATGAGCCAATGTCGTTCAAACTGCTTGATGCTTTTGTGGCCAAGGGATTTAACTTGGTCGACACGGCTGACTCCTACTCGCGCTGGGTTCCAGGCCACAAAGGCGGCGAATCGGAAACGATCATCGGGAACTGGCTGAAAAAGAGTGGTAAGCGGGGTGATGTGGTCATTGCCACGAAAGTCGGAACTGTCATGGGAGAACAAAAACAAGGCCTTTCCGCAGCTTACATCCAGCGGGCAGTGGAGGACTCCCTCCGTCGCCTGCAAACCGACTACATCGATCTTTACCAAGCTCACAGAGACGATGCGAACACGCCGCTGGCAGAGACGCTGGGAGCCTTCACGGAGTTGCTCCGCCAAGGTAAAGTGCGCGCTATTGGCGCATCAAATTACAGCGGCCAGCGCTTGGCCGAAGCCCTCGAAGTGAGTAAACAAGAAAAGCTGGCGAGTTACCAGACCCTCCAACCCGAATACAATCTCTACGACCGTTTTGCGTATGAGAGCGATCTTGAGCCGCTATGCCGGAAACACGGTCTCGGTGTAATTTGCTACTATTCGCTGGCGAGCGGATTCCTCACTGGCAAGTACCGCTCGGAAGCCGATCTCTCGAAGAGTCCTCGGGGACAGACAGCTAAAAAGTACCTCGACGCTCGCGGATTTCGCATTCTTGATGCGCTGGATCTGGTGGCCAAACAGTACAATTCCGCTCCGACACAAGTTGCGCTGGCTTGGTTGATCACGCGGCCCAGCATCACCGCGCCGATCGCAAGTGCGACGAATCTCAAACAGTTGGATGATTTGGTCCAGGCTGCCAATCTCGAACTCGATCAGGCGTCTATTGATTTGTTGAACGATGCCAGCGAGCAAAAACCGACGAATCAATCGCGGCCGCTAGCGGCAGGTAACTAAAGCCCCTGGTCCCGGCGGTTCGGGATATTTTCTTGATATTAAAATCCAAATACTGCCCCTGCAAATAGCTACGTCGTCAACAAGGCAATCAGACGAGTGATCTGGCACGACGGCGTCGATGGCTAATGACGAAGGACTGCGATGGCTTTTGGCCGCCGCGCAAAAAACTAGTTAACGTTTAGCGCGCTGCTGCGGTCACATCATTTTTCTGAGCAAGACTTAATGTCGCCTTGCTGCGCTCGAATTTGTCTTTGCTGCCCCAGACATCTTCGTCCCAGTTGTCGCCGATGCGCGCAAAGAGCTGCTGCGCGGTCTCGCTGTCTCCCTGCCGCACAGCCATGAACGCGAACGCGTTCACCTGGTCATTGGTACTACCATGGAGCCTCTCGAGCGCCGCGAAGCCCTGCTTGACGCGATCCCAGGAAAGATTCGGCATCTGCGCTTTCGGACGGCAGCAGTTCAAATTCCTCGCGATCTGGAAATAAATAAAGTCGCCCTCGGCCCCCCCGATTCGGTCTGCAGCAGACTTTAGAAAGTCCTCTGAGTCTCCGGGTTCGCCGTACCATTTCGGCAGCAAGTAGTTTGCGTACTGGCTGTAAATGTAGAAATAGCCGGGCTCGACGTCGCTCGCATCCCCAACCAATTTCTCCGTCGTGTCGCGATCCCATCCCTGCGCCAGCGCGATCGTCTCCATTTCCACATACCACTGGGGATTGGCAGCAGATATCGACTTCGCGTCATTCAGCGTATCGCGAGCCTTCTGCACTCGCTCCGAGAAAACCTTCCAGCTTTCGAGGGTCACCGTCTCGCCCGGCCCGTTGCCCCGGGCCTTCCAGGCGAAGCCCAGATAGGCTCGCGCGAGCGCAACTCGGGGCGTGCTCGAATTAGGACTCGCCGCGATCCATCGCTCGAGCCGTGCAACGTGCGCGTTCCACACGTCGTCTGTGGCGGTAAGCGAGCCCGGCTCGCGCAAAGCGTTGTAAAAAACTCTCAGCTTCCATCCTCCGCCGAGGAAGCGCTGCTTTTGCGACCGCGCTGCCTCCGCGATCTCATCGAGCTGGCTGAAATTTTCCTGATTGAAGAGCGAGCGGACCTGAATCTTGAAAACTCGCGCGGGCTGCGAATCGGGATCGGATTCTGTGGCGGAATTCGAAGACTGCGCCCAAGCAGACGCGCAGACCACCGCGCCCAAAATCAAACTGCCTAACGCGAATTTCAGCCAAGGCATGTCATCGCTCCTGACCGTCCTACGCCGGAAACGATATCACATGCGTCAAGTCACCGCGAGCTTCTCACCATCGTCCAGTCGCACATGATATGTCCGGTTGAGATAGCAAGTGATATGTCCGCTTTTCGGGCGGTGATAGGAGACCATGGCAAGCATGAACTCCTACACACAAGCCGCCATGGAGCGGGCCAGTCTCCAACCGGGTCCGCATTCTTGCGTGTCCGCCTGACTGCGGGCATGTTGTTCCAAGGCGGCATCGGGCGAGTGCCGACACCGGTGGAAAATCCCTTCGGCCCAAAAGTGTTACCTAGGTACGTTGTGTAACCCATGTCCCCGGCTTTCCTCCATGATTTCACAGCGTGTTTCGTGGGGTCAAGTTGGCTGCTGGATCGAAGCTACAACCCCATCGGAGCTTCAGGAGAGTAGGTTTGGACATTTGGACACGTGCCCTAACTCAAGGCTTGACTACACGTAAAATACGTGTTACACGTATAGTACGTGTAACGGAGGGAGTAAATGGCGAGTGCCAAGAGAAACGAGAAGCAAAATGTCACGATCAGCCTTGACCGACAAACAATTCAGAAGGCCAAGATCTGCGCCGCTCGGCGTTCGACTTCCATCAGCGGCCTCCTAGCTCGTCAGATTGAGCAACTTGTAGGCGAGGAAGAAGCCTATGAACGCGCCGAGCGGCAGGCAATGACCTTGCTCGATCAGGGCTTTCACCTGGGTGGCATTATCCGAGTTGGCCGAGATGATCTCCATGAACGCTAAGACGTTCATCGATACGAATGTCTTGATCTATGCGCATAACACAGACGCAGGTGCGAAACACGAAATCGCGAAGTCGGTTCTTCGTGACCTTTGGAGTGAGCGAACTGGCCTTCTTAGCGTGCAGGTACTCCAGGAATTCTATGTCAACGTCACACGGAAGATCTCCCCTCCCTTGTCAAAGGATCTGGCACGCCTTGTGGTGAGCAGCTATGCAATCTGGTGTACGGAAACCAGTCCTACTGAAATTGCGTCCGCATTTCGGATTGAGGACGAATCGCGAATCGGTTTCTGGGATGCCCTGATTGTATCAGCTGCTTCAAAAAGCGGCGCGACTCGGATTCTGTCTGAAGATTTAAACGCTGGACAAATGATTGCTGGCATTCTCATCGAGAATCCGTTTGTGGGAGTCCACTGAGGCGTCCAGAGAACGAGTACCGCTCTATCAGCATTACGGACCCACAGGTAACTGGCGCGCCCAAGGGGACGATTTTAGAACTTTCCTCGACGGTTTTGCCGCGTCCTTACCGCAGAACGATTCCCCCGGATCGAACCTCCTAGCCACTTCGAAGTTGTCAACAGGAAGCCAACCGGGGTTGCGCAACAATCTCGAGTCAGCTAACGTAGGTTAGCTAAGGAGCTGCGATGAGTGTCGTCACCATTCACCAAGCCAAGACAAACCTATCTCGGCTAATTGAGAAAGCTTCCGAGGGCGAGGAAGTGATCATTGCGCGTGGGTCAAAACCCGTAGCGCGGCTCGTGCCGGTCGGAGAGGTAAAGGGTAAGCGCCAGCCAGGGTCGTTGAAAGGCAAATTGCAAGTTGGACCGGAGTTTTTTGAGCCACTCCCGTTGAACGAACTGTCAGGCTGGGAGTAGTCTAGTTGCGAGCGCTCCTCGATACGCATGCTTTAGGTCAACCGCAGACGAGTCCTTGCACGAATTCGTGTTTTTTTGCTTGAGAGATTCTTTCCACAGCAACTGTTCTTGCTCGCGGTCGATCATCCATAGAGTCCCATCCGAGAACTCGACCCTCCAGACGGCCACTGCAACATGCAGACAGTTTGAATTGGAGCGGAGCTGATTGAAAAGTGCTGCAATTCTGACGTTAAACTACTTTGGATAGCGAGCGACAACAAACCGGATGGTTATATCAAGGGCTTCAAGGCTGCGAAACCACTGAACTCAGTTATGACCATAAATGGGAATGGCCCGACTTTCGGGCTGTTTCTCGGCCACCTATTATCAAGGGTGTCGGGCCGGGAAACCATACCCGCTGCGTGGGCGGCGCTTGCACCGCAGACTCCGCGCGGCCCGGGTCACGCTGACTTGCCCGCGACGATTTTTTCTGCTGGACGAGGCGGCGTCAAGTTCCGATAAAATTGTGCGCCAAATGCTAAAGAGGAACCGGATCTGACGAAGGCGCTTGCTGGCGCAATCTCGTCGGAGGATAAAATCCGGGTGTCTGATTTGACCGACTCGTCATGGTAAAATCCGGCTGAACGACCCCGTAGCTCAATTGGATTAGAGCACCAGCCTTCTAAGCTGGGGGTTGTCGGTTCAAGCCCGACCGGGGTCGCCACAATTTTTCCGAACATGGGAATATTGACAACTTTCGCTAGACTCCTCTTCGAACTCAAGAATGCTCTGAATAAACTTGAAAACACCGTAAGTAAATATCAGGAGCCCGAGAGCCGTAAGGCTGAGGAAAAATTCCCAACTGAATTCGAGGCTGTAGTCGGCCTGCCAGTCGACGTCACCGATAACTATGGAGCGGAAAACAGAGAGAGGCCCAACAAACAAGCGGGAAAAAAAAGGCTCGTGTTGGAGTTTGTTGCGGTTGGCGCAGCCATATTCTTGTCCGTTTCGACTTTCTGTACCTTGGAAGTGGTTAACGGGCAACTCTGGAAGCCAAAAGAGCGAACAGCGATATCGAAAGGCAGTTTCAAGAACAGCAGCGACCATGGATAAAAGTAGCGATCAAGATAGTCCAGCCGTTGACGCTTGGAGTTTCTGCTTGGCAAGGACCGGTCGCCAAAGCCACAATTGAAGACACCATAGAAAATGTTGGGCAGTCACCCGCAGTTGATGTGATCGCCTGGGAAGATATTATTGCGATTGATCCTGACCTTTCCACTCAATCTGCCGAGCTTAGTCAAGAGCAGTGGTGCGATGCAAACAGGCACGCTCAAACAAGCAACTCCCTTACCGGGCAAGTCGTTTTTCCCAAAGACCCGCCGCGAATTTTCGAGTGCTCACCCCAAATCGCCAGGATGCAACCAGGTCCGACCCTCAATGGACGACGGTTTCTGTTATGCCCGTCTCCAGTAAATGGGCGAGTTGTGCGGCGGCCACGGGCCGGCTGAAGAGGTAGCCTTGGCCTTCCGCACAGTGGTGGGACCGAAGGAATGCGAGCTGTACCTCTGTTTCGATGCCTTCGGCAATGACGCGCTGCTTGAGGTTCTTGCCCATATCAATTATGGCGCGCACGATAGGAGCGTCATCGGGATCACCAGTGATTCGGTGGACGAAGGACTGGTCGATTTTCAAGACATCAATGGGAAACTGCTGAAGATAGCTGAGGCTGGAATAGCCGGTGCCGAAGTCATCCACCGCAAAGTGAACCCCCATTCTCTTGAGCTCTTGCAGCACGGTGGCCGTGGATTCGGCATTCTCCATAAGGACGCGCTCGGTGAGCTCGAGGTCGAGATAACGCGCATCCAAGCCGGTTTCTTTAAGGGTGTTGATAACTCCCGAGAGAAAAGCGGCGGCGCGGAATTCGGCGGCAGAAACGTTGATGGAAATTCGCTTGAATGGCAGGCCGGCATCTTGCCAGTCGCGCGCCTGTCTGCACGCTTCGCGTAGCACCCAACGGCCGATTTGGATAATTTGGCCACAATCTTCGGCGATGGGCACGAACTGGCAGGGAGGCACGAGTCCTCGTTCGGGATGCTGCCAGCGTATCAACGCCTCGACTCCCGTGATCTCACCGGTTTCCAGATTCACCTTCGGCTGATAATGCAGCAAGAACTCTTCTCGCTCGAGAGCCCGGCGCAGGCTGCCTTCGAGAGACTGCCGCTCTACAGCCTTCTGGTTCATTTCCGCCTTGAAAAACTGAATATTGTTGCCTCCGTTTTCCTTAGCGTGGTACATCGCCATGTCCGCATTCTTGATCAGCGTTTCGGCGTCCTCTCCGTCTTCCGGGTAGACACTAATACCAATGCTGCCATCGATATTCAGGTCTTGGCCCCCGATGGAGTGCGGCGCGTTGAGCGAAAGAAGTATTTTTCTTGCACTCGTGGTTGCGTGTTCCGGATAGGTGATCTCCGAAAGCAGGATGACGAATTCGTCGCCGCCCTGGCGGCTGACCGTGTCGGAGGCGCGAACGCTAGTCAGCAATCGTCTTGAAACGGATTGAAGAAGCTTGTCGCCGGTGATGTGTCCCAGCGAATCGTTGATGTATTTGAAACGATCCAAATCCAGAAAGATCAAGGCAATCGGTCTATTCTGACGGCGAGCCATGGCAATCGCCTGAGTGATCCGGTCGTTGAGCAACAGGCGATTGGGCAGATTCGTGACAAGATCGTGCTGTGCGGAGTGTTTCATTTCGAGCGACATAGCCCGCGCCGCGCTCACATCATGGAAAACGATCACCGCTCCGATGACGTTTCCTGCCCGGTCGTGGATCGGCGCGGCCGAATCTTCAATCGTGGATTCAAATCCGTCGCGGCGGATGAGGATGCAATTCATAGTCAGTCCCACCGTCCTATTTTGCTCGACGGCCATTTCCATGGGGTCTCGAGCGGTTTTGCGGGTGGGGCCGTCAATAATCCGGAAGACTTCAGCGAGAGGTTTGCCAATCGCTTCTTCGCGCTGCCAGCCCGTCATGGTCTCGGCAACGAGATTGAGATAGGTGATATGGCCGGAAATGTCGGTACAGAGAACGGCATCACCAATCGAATTGAGAGTGACCACGGCGCGTTCTCTTTCGAGGTACAAGGCATCGTCGACGGCCTTGCGTTCGATCGCGTTACGCAGCGCGCGCGGCAGCGAATAGCTATCGCAGTGACCCGCCAGGAGATAATCCTGGGCACCGCGCCCTACAGCCTCTTTCGCAAGGCCTTCGTTACCGTTGCCGAGGATCAAAATCGGGATGTCGGGCGTGACGCTGAACAGCTTGTCAAATGTCTCGATACCGTGACTGTCGGGTAGCGACAGCTCAAGTAAGACAGCGGCAACTCCTTTTTTGCTTAGGCGCTCAATGCCCTCAGAAAGTTGGCGAACCCATTCAACGTCGAACGAACCGCCACCCGCCGCGGCGAGCGCCGCACAAATCTTATCGGCAACGACCGGATCGTTTTCAATCAGGAGTATTTTGGGACACAGCACACTTGGAACCATCGCAACCTCTTCGACTCTCGAGATCGCTATTGGGTCATACGGTGCGGGTGGCTGACTGTTCAAAAAAGCACACCGATTGCCTATAAGAACACTTTAGATTTGTGCTTAGCTCAAGAAACGACCTCTCGTTTTCCGACTTTGGACAAGGAACGGCTGTTCCGATGAACAACTTGTAGGGAACTCTTCGTACGGTTTAGTTGAATAACCTGGTCGTAATAGCGGACAAATGATGTGTCGTATCAGTTCACACGCTCACGAAAAGTGTATCGTTTTGAACATACGCCTACGACGCTGTCGGAATAGCTTTGCTATGGGAAGGGCGAACAGGCCGGGAGCCGGCAAGCGAAAGGGGCAGGCTCCCGGAGCCTGATGTCGGCGTCGAAGGCTCGGTTGGTTGCCGTTGAACCATTTCCGTGGGTTAGTTTGCGAAGGGGCTCGACTCCGCTAATCTGGTGAACTTTCTATGCCTTCAGGCTCACGAGATCGCATCAAGCAAGCCGAGCTGCCCGTGGTTTTGAATAATGGATCGGCTAGGCTACCTTTGCGTATCCTGTTTGTTCACAGGGATGTAGCAGACGTTGAGCAGTGCGTGCAAGAGCTGAAGAGAGCCCATTTCAAAGTCAGCGCAGACGTAGTTCTAACACCGGATCAGTTTGCCACACGCCTGAAGGCAAAATTTTTCGACGTGGTGCTAGCCGAGTACCCGGCCCCGAACTGGCAGGGGAGGCGCGAACTGGAAATGTTGCGTCTCCGGGAAAGGCAGATTCCCTGCATTGTTCTGACAGACACTACGCAACCCGAGATCGCGGCGGAGCTCATCCGCAGTGGCGCCGCCGATTGCGTTGGCATGGATCACCTCGGGCACCTTCCCGTAGCCATCCGTCGGGCTCTCAACGAGAACCATCTGCGCGAACAGCGCGATCGAACCGAAAAACGGCTCCGCCATTCGGAAGCGCGCTATCGAGCGCTGGTGGAAAACCTAGCCTATGGAATCTGTCGCTGCAACATCAGAGGTAAGTTCCTCGACGTCAATCCGGCGCTGACAACCATGCTCGGTTATGCGTCTCGCGAAGCGCTGCTGGCTGTGAACCTGGCAGCTGAGGTCCTCGGCGATCCCTCCAGACGAGCACAGCTACTGGGCCAGTCCACGGAGCAGCATGACGCCGCTCCCCTGGAGACGGATTGGAAGCGGAAGGACGGGGCCACCCTGAAAGTTCGATTGAGCGGGCGCGAGGTCAAGAATGCAGGCGAGACGGAGAGTTACGAGATTATCGTTGAAAACGTTACGGAGCAGCGCAAGCTCGAGGACCATTTGCGCCAACAAGCGGCCAAGGACGCCCTCACCGGCCTCGCGAACTACCGCCATCTGGTGGAAACCGTGGACAGCGAGATCATGCGCTCCGAACGCACCGCCCGTGAGTTCGCTTTGCTATTCCTCGATTTGGACGGGTTGAAACAGATCAACGATTGCTTCGGCCACTTGGTTGGCAGTCAAGCGCTTTGCCGCCTGGCCGACGTCCTGTGCATCTGCAGCCGGAAGATCGATACGCCGGCGCGTTTCGGCGGCGATGAATTTGCGCTGGTGCTGCCCGAAACAGGTCACGCGTCCGCGAACGTAGTAGCCCAGCGCATTTGCGGCAATCTTGCAAACGACGGTAGGGAGCCAAAGCTATCGGTCAGCATCGGCGTTGCTATTTATCCTGACGATGGCGCAAACGTAGATTCCCTTCTGGGCGCGGCGGATGCGGCGTTGTATGCAATGAAAACCAGAACGCACAGCCCGGATGCGATCGCGCAAAAGAAAACCGCGAAACTCCGCAACACAGCGGTGGCAGGCGGCAAGCCGGACTAGGTGACCCCATGAAGCATGAACCCAAAGTAATCAGCATGCAGCGCGCTTTTGCTTTCCGGCTGGATGCAATTTTGACCGGCGAAGAAGCAATCGTACTGCGCGCTCTTGCGGGTGGCCTCACCGACCGACAGGTGTGTCACGAACTCCGTATGAACTCAAATACGTTCCTCAGCATGATGCGCGACATGCGGGAAAAGATCCACATGGCGGACAACGTTTCACTCATCGAGTGGGCCAAGGAGCGCATCAAAGGAGTCGACCCGAGAATCGACAAATGGACGGGCACGCCTTTCCTGAGTAGAAGTTCTCTCCGCAGAACGCAGTAGCCGTCGCGCAAACAATTCCTGCTTAATCGTGCAGGACAACACTCAGAAGTGAGGCATCAACTTGAAGACCGCCGTTGTACTTGATGAAACCGAGCTTTCTGAACTTGTCCATGAAAAAATTCACGCGTGAGCGCGTGGTGCCGACCATCTCCGCCAGCATTTCCTGCGAAATCTTCGGAAGAGTTCGTTGTGGTTTATCCTGCTGGCCATAGCGGGCCAGCAGCAATAGCGTGCGAGCCAGGCGTTTCTCGCTGGAATTGAAGAGCTGATCGACCAAATCCTCCTCGACTCGGATGTTCCTGGAAAGCATGTAAGAAACGAAACGGTCGGAAAATGCGTGCTCGCTGTGCAGGACGCGAATCATTTCCTTCTTTTTGATGACCAACGCAGTGGCCGGGGTAATCGCAGTCGCCGTGCCGATGCGGATCGGCTGAACTGCAAGGCAACCTTCACCGAAAAAATCGCCCGGTCCCAAGATCGCCACCACTGCTTCCTTGCCAGCTTCACTTACGACGGAGAGCCGCACGCCGCCTTTTTGGATGTACAACACAGTCTTTGCGGGATCGCCCTGCGAGAACATCGTTTCCTTCTTCCGAAACTCTGTGACCCGCCGCGCCAGTTCTGCCGAATCGGGGAAGATTGGGGGATCGAAAGCGGCCTTCGGCGACGATTTTGCTTTGGAGTTAATCTTGGTCGCAGTTCTGATCGCTTGCATAACACAAGCCCTGATGCGGCAACTTATCATTGTCACCAGGCTCGGAGCAACTTCGCCAGACTTACAAAGCGTCAATCGGCCGCGTCGCAGATCGGTTCAAAAATTAGTGGCCCCGCTTCTTTGAAAGCTACAATACGCTCTGCGCTCGAAGCCGCAGCGGGTTGTGAAATCGCGCCATCGGATGCACACTCTCCGCTCCGGCATTTCTCGCCTTGCGAGGTCGCTTCGTGAAAAGGACAATTTCTGTTACTGCCTTCTCCGCTGTGCTTATTTTCGTTTCTGTGCTGCTCGTTCCTGCGCAGGACAAAACGCCGCAGACCCCGCCTCCACAACCGCCAGCGCCCGTTGTCTCGCCTGAGGTACATGCCGACAGCAGCGTTACGTTCCGTTTCCGTGATCCGAATGCGGCAGAGGTGACGCTCGGGCGTGACTGGGGGGACACGACCGTTGTGCCCATGCAGAAGGGCGACCAAGGGATTTGGAGCGTTACGACCCCTCCCTTGACTCCCGACTACTACAGCTACGTTTTCATTGCCGACGGCGTGCGCTTGCTCGACCCCTCAAACCACGATGTGGTGCCCAACCTGCTTTCGCCCGAGAATGGGGTGCATGTTCCTGGAGCACCCTCGCTGCCTTGGGAAATGAACAACGTGCCGCACGGCGTGATCCATCATCATTTTTACAAGTCAGCGGTCGCCCAGGACGACCGCGACTACTACGTGTACACTCCTCCGAATTACGATCCCGCCGCGAAGCAATCGTATCCCGTCCTTTATCTCCTTCACGGCTACAGTGACGACGCCAGAGCCTGGACGGCGGTCGGGCATGCGAACGTGATTCTCGACGATTTGATCGCGCAGGGCAAAGCCAAGCCGATGATCGTGGTGATGCCGCTCGGCTACGGGACGATGGAGGTCGTGGAGCTGGGATGGAGTACCTGGAATTCGAACCACACTGCGTTGCGTGATGCCAACTTTAAGAAGTTCAGCGAGGCGCTGCTCACCGAAGTCATGCCGCAAGTCGAACGCGAATACAGAATCACCAAAGATCGCAATGCGCGGGCAATTGCTGGGCTTTCTATGGGCGGCTCGGAGTCTCTGCTCACCGGGCTGAATAACCTCGATAAGTTTTCCTGGATCGGCGCTTTCAGTTCAGGCGGCATTCCCGACGACTTGCAAGCAGATTTTCCTTCCATCGACGCAAAGGCAAATCAGCAATTCCATCTGCTGTGGATCGCATGCGGCACTGAGGATCATCTGATCACCGTCAACAGAAATCTCCGGGAATGGCTCAAGACGACGGGTGTGAAGGTGACCGAGATCGAGACCCCGGGGATGCACACCTGGTCCGTATGGCGGCGGAATCTGGCGGAGTTTACTCCGCTGCTATTCCGGTAAGGGGACGAAACAAGACTCCAAGCGCGAGTAAGAAGTTGGTAACAGAACGAATGCTGGATTCTGGGCGGTACCAAGGACAGACTTACGCGTAGCTGCAAATCTGGTTGAACTAGTTCAGGTTGGCTAGGTGCTGAAACCGATTCGTCGAAGCATGGTTTGGAAGCGCGGATCAGGACGAAGATCATCAAGGAGCAAGTCAGATTTCAGGAAGAAGGAAATGTCTAAAGACTTCTCCGAGCAGGCTTTCTCGAGGAACTCGAATGCTTTGTCGTTTTCGCCGAGGCCAGCATACATGGTGGCCATCGCGTACGACGGAACTAAGGTCCCTTTTGACTTGCGCTGCAAGTCGCGGAGAATCTTGTTGGCTTCTGCCTTTCTGCCCGCAGCGAAATAGGCATGTGCGAGCGCAACGGCGGCGCTCGGAGCATCCCATATCTTCATGGCTCTCTGGTACTCCGAAATCGCTTGCGGGAGGTTGCCGGTACCTTCGTAACCGACGCCGAGAAGGTAGTGTAGGAACCCATCCTCCGGGTCCAAAAGCAAACCTCTTTTGCTTGCTTCAACCAAGCCGGGGTAATCCCGCAACTGGTAATAGGTCGCCGATTCGGCCATCGCCGAGCTAAAGCCGTAGTCCATTTGGTTAATTTTGGCGACCTCCGCAAGAGCTTCGGCGCGCCGGCCGGCCGATGCGAGAAAGATCGCGCGATCCTCATGCGCGCAGCTGTAGCTGGGTGCCAGAGCAATGGCTCGGTTGAACTCGCGATCGGCGGTGTTCCAGTCCCAGTCAAACCGCCAACTCAACACGGCGAGGGTCTCGTGGGCTTCGCCGATGGTGTCGTCGAGTTGTAGCGCTTTGGCGAGCGCCTGTTTGGCAGAGCGGTAGGCGGCGTCCTTTCCGAGGGCTCCGGTGAAGGCTAAATAGAGGTAAGTGTCGGCGAGGCCCGCGTAAGCAAGCCCGAAGTGTGGATCCTTTTGGATGGATTCTTCGAAGTCCTGCTGCGCGTTCTTCAGTGAATCAGGGTTGGTGAATCCAGTGGTGAAGTAGAGACGCCCCTTGAGGTAGGAATCGTATGCCGCTGGGTTCACCATGTCGGCGCGGCGAATCTGAGCCTTTTGCTGCGGAGTCAATTGTGCGCGGACTTGTTGTGCGATGGCATCGGCCACCTCAGCTTGTAACCTCAGCACATCGCCGCGATCGCGGTCATAGGTCTCCGCCCAGAGGTGCTGGTCGGTGGAAGCCTGCAGCAGTTGGGCGGTGACTCGCACTCGCTCACCCGAACGAATCACCGACCCTTCGACGATCGCGTCCACATTCAATTCTCGCGCAATTTCAGGCAAGGGCTTCTTTGTGCCCTTGTATTGCATGACGGAAGTTCGCGAGATGACCCGCAGCGACTCGATCTTCGCAAGGTCCGTAATCAACTGGTCGGTCATACCGTCCGCGAAGAATTCTTCTGACGGGTCGCCGGATAAATTGTCGAGGGGCAGCACGGCGATGGAATTTGGGCGGGGAGCAGCGATTGTGGGATGGGTACCGGTGCGGACCAGCCGCGCGGCGAAGGCTATAACCAGGAGGGCAAGAATGGTGCTGATCAGCCAAGTGCGAGGCGTGCTACGCCCTTGCGCAACGGACACTTCGGGCGGCCGCACTGACTCCGCAGAGGAAGGCGGAGCCTGAGCTTCTTCCCTCTCCACTGGCGCGATGAACCTATATCCGCGGCGCGGGAGTGTTTCAATATAGCGGGGAGTCTCGGCGGAGTCGCCAAGCACCTCGCGAAGGCGCGCAATCGCATTATGAAGACTATGGTCGAAATCGACAAACGTGTCGGCTGTCCAAATCTGCGCTCGCAGTTCCTCATGAGTGACCACATCGCCGGCGCGACTTAACAAAGCAGCCAGGACTTGCAACGGTTGACCCTGCAGGCGGAGCCTTACACCCCGTTTACGCAGCTCACCTGCGCGAACATCAAGTTCAAAATTGTCGAAACGCAATACACGCGGATGTGGTGCGGAGCTAGGCATGTCAACGCCCGCAAGAGTAGCAGAGTCTATCACACTTCGAGTTGCCGTAAGGCACGGTCGCTTAGGCAGGAACACCTTTGTCCTTATCACTTAGCAATGGAGAAAACTTTGGGGATGTATGGAGGCCGCGAGGATTGCAGTCCAGACACAAACCAGCGAGAGTGCGGTGGCTTCGCGGGAGCTCACGAATCGACAGTGCCTTGCACCGGCAAGCTGTTTGTGAGCAATTTGCAAAGAAATACAAGGAGACCAAAAACATGAAAAAGGTATTGCATATGCCAGTGCTGTTGGCTGCGCTTCTGGTACTCACGCCTTTTGCCTTGGCTCAACAGAAACAGTCAGAGGAACAAGGAGACCTGGGCAAGCTCGTCGAAATTGTACGCAACGCCACGAACAAGTATCAGGATGTCAACCGAGCCAGCGCGGCTGGATACAGCCCTCTATTCGGCTGCGTGAGCGGCTCCGACCATGGAGCCATGGGCATTCACTACGTCAATGGCAGTCTGCTGAACGGAACCGTTGAGGTTACGCAACCGCAGGCCTTGATCTATGAGCCGTTGTCGAACGGTGATCTGCAGCTGGTCGGCGTCGAGTTCATTGTGGACGCAGCGACTTGGTTGAAGACTCATTCCGCGCCCCCCGTTCTCGAAGGTCAAGTGTTCCTGTACGTCGACGCCCCGAACCGCTTCACCATACCGGCGTTCTTCGAACTCCACGTTTGGGCGTGGCGCACCAACCCCCAGGGCCCCTTCGTGGACTGGAACGACCATGTAAGCTGCGCTGCGGATAAAGAGTAGGTGTGGTACCGCGGCGAGATTGCAATTGTTCTTGCAATTGCGCCGCCCGTCCACGCGCGGAACTCGTGCAGTAACGTGGGCAGGGTGCGCGGCGGAGGCGGCGGTCGGGGCGGAAGTCAGTAGATCCTAGGAGCCGCTTGCCTACGCCGTGCGTCAACCATTTAAAATGGAAAGCGGCCGAGCTGGGTTTTCAAATTATCGACGCCCCTGCTGCTTGAAAAACGTCGGATCCTGGGGAGCGAAAGGCAGATTCCCCCCATTATTGGAAACATTGAAAAGCGAATGGAGCGTTTGGAGCCGGCATAGGCCCTAGAAGGCAGACGCTCTTTCCCACGGAGCTACGGCGCATTGGATTGATACGAAGATATTTGTGCTTCGCGCGCACGTTGTTTTGGTCAACGTCGGTCTGCTCCGATCGCACGCTCGTTTCTGCTGGACCATCTATTTGGTGGCTATCTCGCGTCGAAACGAGTACGGTTGAGGTGTCTCACTAGCATCCTGCCGCACCTTCCATGACCTACGGCTCCTTGCGACATTAGACAGCGTCGCTCACTCCTGTGGACTTCGAACCGATCGGCGACGCCTTGGGAGTCCAATATGGACGACAAACGTTGGCAGGTGCTGTGCCGAACTACCGTCCTTGAATCTGAGCAAGAAAAACTGAAGGCTTACGTGATGGCTGCCGAAGATGTCATCAATGGGCGTGCGGTCGCGCTGGATCGCAATATCCCATGGGAGGAGAGAGTGGCGATGGGGAACGCGCTCTCAGCTTTGCGGGGCCTGAAGAGAGAGTGAGCGCGAAGCACTGCTGTCGATTCCGAGCATCACCACGATGCCTGAGGGTCGAAATGAGCGAAGCAAACATCGAACTCTGCGGAAAGTCCGGACCCAGATAGATTTGAATCGAAGCGCAGAGGATGACGCGGCGCCGAATACGGTGCTCATTTCGAAGCTGCGTCGTTGAAGGCCGCATCGGATTTGGCTAGTTGCTCGCGTACCGCTTCGACCGTCAAGCGCGAACTCGGCAGGGCCAATGTTGATCTTGTTTGTGGCGAAGTGAACAGCACAATGCATTCCACGTTTCCGGGAATCTCGTTCATTACTCCAACATATCTCCCGCCTCCGGCCTCCACGATCCAACTCATTTCGGCTTCACTGAAATCCCGAGGCATATCGCTGCCCCGTTCGTCGTGTCGCGGCATATTCTTCCGGTTCAATTCTGTCAGCTTGCATTCGCTTGGCGGGCTCTCCCGTTCCGCCTGATAGTTTTTCGCCCGCAGAATGTCCACTGAGGAGCAAGCGTTCTTTCGTGTGCTCGTTCGCATCGCGGGGTTCAATCGGCTGCGTCGGCGGATAGATTCTGCGGGCGGCCAATTAAGTACGTAATTCTGACCGGCAAGAATCCTCCGGCTTTTTCTCCGATCTCCCAGCGATATCCGCTAGACTCAATTTCGCTGGTCATATTTTGCAGTTCGCCGACCGAGTATGCCCGCAAGCAAGAAACCACACCATCAAACAACAGAATGAAAGGAAGCAGCGGGATTAAATATGTCCATAGGAGGCGCGACCAACGGAAGGGGCGCCGAAATGGAACGAACAGCCATGTAGCGATGGGAATCAACAATAGCGATAGCAGCGTCAGGGTGTGACGCGCCGACGCTTCAAACACGCCGATGGCCTGCCGCTTGTCGACGCTATCCTGCAGGAGGCCGCGCGCCTCGGCCGGGCTCAGATGGTGAAAGGCGTTAAATAACGTCCTGAATCCGCGCAGGTATCTTGGGACCCGCGTCGCATCGATCGAGTCGCTCAGAAAACGGAGTTGCTTCGTGTTGGGAGACTCCACATCCTGAAGTTTTGTGGTGGTCGGATACTTGTCCGTCAGCAGAACCTGCGGCGCTACCGCTCCATGCATCTCAAAATGGCGCACCAGAGATGGCCACGGTCCACCAGCTCCCGAGCACAAATCCACGACGCGATCCGAACCGCACTCCTGCAGCCGTTTCCTTAGCAGTGACGCGATTGGCTGGTAGGTGTTCGTGACTTCCAAAATCATCTGCAGCGAATCCACAAATTCATCCCGCAGAAATTGCGGAAACCACGGTTGTTCGTGAATCTCAAAGAGTCGCGCAATTGGCATTAACATCTCCTCTCAAACTGGTGTTCATCGCAGTCACGCATTGCCCATATCGCGCAGCGACGCGCCCGCAAGGCTGTGACTTGCGGAGGCTGCGGCCCGCCGCTGGAAACGGGCCGCCGTTCCGCTGCTGGGACTAGAACGTTACCGATGCTTTTATTTGAATGATGCGGACGGAAGCATCTCCGCCGAGGCCCGCACCAAGAATGCTGGTCGGCTCGCTGACGGTCGAGGAGATGGATCCGAGCGCTCCCGTCAAATCGTTGTTCGGTTGAGAGAAATTCGGGTGGTTGAACAAATTGAAGAACTGAAAGGCCAGCCCGAATTGACCCTTTTCCCAGTGAGGGATTTTCGTCTGCTTCTGGACTGTGAAATCGGTATTCCAGTAGCCCGGTCCCCGGAAAATATTGCGCAGGCCGCCGATAAAGTTCGCCTCCGTCGTTGAAGGAACGAACTGCGCGGTGGTCAGGCAAGGCATCACACCGGTTGCTGCGCCTTCTCCGCAACCAGAGATCGGTCCGCCAAGAAACTGCGGAAGCACCGAACCGCCGTACCCCTGCGCGGAGAGAAGACCATCGAGCCCGCCATCCACCACCGAGTAGGGAAGACCGCTGCGCACGAAAATTGTGCCGGCCACCTGCCAGCCGTCTACCAGTGGCGCCCATCCATGACCAAACAAAGCGCGGCGAAGGGGCAATTCCCACACATAGCTCGAACTGAAGTAGTGGCGGACGTCGTAGTCGGAGGGTCCGTAGTTTTGTTGAGTGTTGAACGGGTTTATGGCGGAGGTAACGGAAGTCAAAGCGAAGAAAACGTTCGGATTTCCGGCGTTGGACACATCGTCGAAGGCGTGGCTGTAGGTGTAGTTGGCCTGGAATACGCCTTTGCCCCAGCCGCCATTGATGTTGTGCTTGAAGGAAAACGTCACGCCTTCGTAGTTCGATATGCCGCCCGTATCGAGCAGGCTAACGGTGCCGAACCGCGGGTCGAACGGAGCAGCCGGAAGCCCGGTAAACGCTGGAACTGTGGCGCAAGCGGTCCCCACAGCGCCCGGACTGCAAAATCCGTTCACGCCGTTGCGGTCTACCAGGTCGTGAATGCTGTGGTTTCCGTTATAGGCGACATCGAAGGAACTGTTCTTGCCGATACCCTGCTGGACTTCCAAGCTCCATTTCTGGAATTGGGCAATCTTGGTTGTCGCGTTCGCGCTAAACAAACTCGGCGGCGCGAAGTTCGGCACATTCGCCTGGATTTGCGCCAGCGTCTGGTTGTTCTTGAAACCGTTGATCAAACCCACGTTGTCGGCGGCTGCCTGGGCGAATAGGTTGCCGCCGCTCAGCGTTTCGCCGGGAGCGATGTTGCTTCCACTGACGAAAAACGTATTGACTCCGGGCGCGTTGGAAGCAAAGTTGTCGGTGAACACCGCGGGAAAGGCGTCGTTGAAAAGTCCGATTCCTCCGCGAACCACGGTGCCGCGCAAGCCAAACGGCGACCAGGCGAAACCGAAGCGAGGCTGCCAGAGAATCGAGCTCAAACCTTGCAGTTCTTGGTGCAATCCCTGCAACACATCGGCGCTGTACGGCGTGTTGACGTTATTGTCGGCCAAAAGGAATGGTTGGTTCAGGCGGTTAAAGCAATTGGTCTGGCACACGGGATTGGACTCGTGCTCGGCCCGCAGAGCGAAGGTGAGCGTGAGGTTCGGCTTTATTTTCCAGTCGTCTTCCCCGTAGAAAGCCAGCGTGTACAGAGCAATCGGCTGCGACAATGCTGTGGGGAAGCTTTGCTCGAGAACCGAACTGGTGCCGGTTGCCGGGTCCACGCCGCCATTGAAGAAAGCCGCAACCGAATTGGGCGTCACCAGGCCGCTGGTGAATTCGCCGAAGTCCTGATCGCTGACGTCGTAGCGCAGGAACTTGGTTCCCAGCTTGAGAGTGTGATTGCCCAACGTCTTCGAAAAGTCATCGCCGATCTGATACTGCGTGACGTTTCGCCCCTGCGGGAAGAACGCATCCCCGGCACCACCGGCGGCAGCTCCGCCGATGTTGAACCACGGGATGTTGGCGTTCGCAAAAAGTATGGTGGTGGGAAAGGCCGCAAGGGTTGCCGTGCGATCTGGGTTGCTGAAGACCGCGCTGTACCACTGGCCGGACAGAATGAACTGGTTCACCATGCTTGAGCCGAACGAATGCGTTTCATTCAATTGCCCCTGCCATTGCGGCTGGCTGCTGGTGATGTTGAAAAGCGGGCTGATCGGGTCCGTGTCAGACGCTTGATTGCCTTTATCGTAAAGAACGCGCAGAAACACGCGATCATTTGCCGTAGCATTGAAATCCACGCGGCCGGAATATTGCGCTTCGGTTGTGAGGTTGTTGTCGGCCGCCTGAAAGAATGACGAGCAAGCGACGCCAGGTCCCAGGCCCGTGAAGCCGTTGCATCCCAGTGGGTCGGTGGACAACGGTCCGGCGCCAGGAACGGCATTGGCCGCGCCCTTCGCGTTATTGTAGAGACTGAACAGGTTCTGGTAGAAACCAACGGTTGCGGAATTAGCGGGGAAACCTTGGTTGTTCTCTAAATTAGCGATGGTTGCGGTCTGAAACGCCTGGCTGGGAAATGCGACTGCCGTGCTAACGGGAATGACCACCCGCAGCCCTTCGGTGTTGAAAAAGAAGAACAACTTATCCTTCTTGATCGGCCCGCCAATGGAAGCAGCCCACTGGTTGGCGTTGCTGAAGTTCTTCGGATCGCCGGCATGATTCAGGAACCAATCGTTCGCGTTGAAGGCGCTGCCATTCCAGTAGTAGACCGCATTGCCGTGGAAGTCATTGCTGCCGGACTTTGTGACGTAACTGACCGTGGCTCCTGCCAGGCTGCCGTATTCTCCCGAGTAGCCGCTGCTGACAATGGTGCTCTCTTGCACGTCGTTTGCGCCGAGAAGCAGGTTCGTGGCCCCGGAGTTATTTAAATTGAGGAAGGGATCGTTATCATCCATGCCGTCGAGAGTGAACAGGTTCGACGCAGCGCCCACGCCATGGTCGGAGAAGTTGCCCAATCCGCCCGCGGTGTTCATCACTACGCCGGGAGCTGTCTGCACGATAGCGGTGAGGTCGTTGCCGGGATTCGGCGTTTCGTTGAGCTGCTGCTGATTAAAAGTAGTCGCAACGTTTCCATTTTCTGTTTGCAGCAGCGGCGCCGCTTCGCCGATGACGTTTACGATCTGCGAGGCAGGGCCGATCATGAGCTGTATATCGCCGCTGGTGACCTGTCCGAGCGCGACGGTCAACATCTTTTTTGTTTCCTGGAAACCGGAGGACGTCACAGAGACGGTATAGTTGCTCGGATTCAAGAGTTGGAAATGATAGACGCCATCCTTGTTGGTCACAGTGGTCTGCGTGGATCCTTTCGCGTTGTCCGTCAGCGTGACCTTTGCGGCTGAAACCAACGCGCCTGACGGATCGGTCACGACTCCGGTGATTTCACCCGTGGTCTGAGTTTGCGCTGGCACTTGCGGCGCGCAAAACACGGCCGCCAATAGCAACGCAAGACTCACTAACGCCCATCTTTTGAGATTCATTGTTTTTCATCCTCCCCCGTAAATTTTGTTTCTTCCCACACCCTTCGTCGCAAGCTCAGGCCGTCCATTTTTAGGCTTGCGCACGAGCACACCCGTGCCGACTGCAAAACTATGGTTTTTGTTTCTGACACCTCACGTGCTAGACGGAGGTCTCTGGCCGGACCGCGCGATCGATCCTGCTCTTGAGGTCGGAGTGATTCGCGACGAGAGAATGAGAAGTTCGGCGAATTGTTTTGCTGAAAACCGATTTCCTGTTATCTACCCTCCCCCAAAAATTGAATCTCGCAGGAACTCCCTGCTGTGCGGAGTGCCAATCGTTCAAGCGGTGACACAATTGAAAATGTATTTCATCCGGCCCATGGTATCTGATCGGCCGTCGGATCTTTCGTGATGAAACGCGCCATTTCCAACTCTCCGTTGCAGCAGCTCGCGCAGCCGCGTGCGGGCCTTGTGCACTTGCGATTTTGAATTTCCCGCAGAGCACCCAAAAATCTCGGCAATCTCCTCGTGCTTGTATCCTTGCACGTCGTGCAGAATAAACATCGCTTTGTATCCGGGCGGCAATTCATTGATCGCCGTTTCCAGCGTGACGCGGTCGACAGCGCCCTTGAGCCGCAGATCCGGGCCGCCAAATTCCCTGGCTTCAGCGCTCGACCCCTCCTCGGGATTCGTAATCGTCTCCAACGATTTATCCACCAGCGTTTTCTTGCGGAATCGCAGCAGCACGATATTCACGGACATCCGATGCAACCAGGTGGAAAAGCACGATTCGCCGCGAAATGTGTTGATCTTCCGGAACAACTGCAGAAAAACATCCTGCGTCAGATCTTCCGCCTCGCTTCGGTCGCTCACCATGCGCAGGCAAAGCGCATAAACCTTGCGGCTGTGCAATTGGTAGATTCGTTCGAACGCGGCGACATCGCCTTGCTGAGCCATGCGCACAACATTCTCGTCAGTCATTTCTCGTATTTCGGCTTTCCCTGGTGCGCTCACTGTAGTTTCCTTCAAGTCTTTGCTTGCTCGTCGCCGCATCCTGCTCGTCGAGTGCGCGAGCCGTTTAGAAACTATCCCCGTATTCCAAAATCGTTGGCGCCAACTCGGCCGGCGGCGCGTGGATCTCACCGCCGACCGGTTGATGCCACACCCCGTCACGACGTTATTTCCCCGCGAAGACGGTGACCTGCTTGGCGCTTGCAAGTTCCTTTTCCACCTGCTTCGGGTAGAGGAATTCGTGGCCACTCGTTTCACCCGGGTAGAACCAGGTCACAATTGCCTCCGGCTGTGCGGACCCACGCTCCGCGAAACCAAACACGGTGTTTTCGGCAGGCCTCGAACGCTCTGTATCAACTGTGAGGAGCGTCGCAATCAGCATAGTGCGATCGGCGTTGAAGATACGGACTTGAAAATGATCGTTAATCTCGTCTGGCAGCACGAACACGTACGTTCCCGCAGGCAGCACGCGTCCGGGAATCTGAACCGGCTGGCTGAAAGTGACCTTGGTTTCCTGATTCGCCTGGTCTGCGTGTGCGGCAGGCGCAACGATGAGGACTGCAAGTAAAAACAAGATGCTGGCAAAACTCGCTGCGATAGTGGCTTTCTTCATAACTGCTCCTTTTTTAGTATTGCGGCCAACTGCTGCTCGCAATTCACTTCTGTACGTCTGTAGTAACCGCCGCTTCGAAGTTTTTATTCCGCCAAAGTGATCCTTGTCGAAATCATCTTCAAAACGTTCACGAGAATTGGACGCGGTGATGCGCCAACGCGTAACAGAAATGCATGTAAAGCTTTTGTCGCCGAGATATCTCGAACATGTCTCACGCGCGCGTGCTAATTACGACTGAAAATCAGCAGCGAGATGGTTAAGGGGAATCGCGCTGGCTGCGCGGAGCAGCCCACGATGTTTTTTCGGCAGGACTTTCGAAATCCAACCAGTTGCATAAAAGACTCGTTGAATGATCACGCTGGAATAAAAAGCGCGGGACCGCGGAATAGCCAGATTGAGCAAGGCTGAAAGCGGCACGGTTACGCGAAGGCGCTTGATGCACTCGGACGTAGCGCGGGACATGGCGCGGGAAGATCGCCGAAGCGGGGTTCCCCGATTTTCAGTGGAAACTCCAGAAGGCGTCAGGGCTTTTGATACTGCGTCCGACGTGACTTTCGTAACCAACGCCTGATAGAGGTGAGGAGCCGGCGATCAAACTGTCAAATGCTCTGCGCCTACCATCGCTTGCGCCAAGCCTGCTGTTGGCATAGGCGGCCCTTCAGAATTCGGATTCTGGATCCACGCGCAGGTGTCAAATCCCGCGCAAGTGTCAACACTTCAACACCAAACCCTCAGCCGTAATCTGCGTATGAGAGATAAGGCATTTCATTTCAGCGGGCTCGTGCGTTGGATCTTTGGGTCATGAAATGCACTTTGTGCTCGACGCGAGTTACAGGCGTTCGGCGGCTCGGAAACCAAGTGGCGTCGGCCGTCGGTGTTTGCTGAGAGTCCCCAGGGGGATAGAGGTAGACCATAGTTCATAAAAAGCCTCCAACGCACGGCGGCGGTCGCCGGAAGTTGCTGTCTGGAGCCAAGGAGTCTTCGATATGAAACTTCTACGTTCTCTACTCCTGTTGCTCGTAACTCCAGGTCTCATCTGGGCGCAGGCGACCGCTCCGAAGGCGGATTCCTCGCAGAACAACCCGGATGTGGCCGCAGAGCTGAAGGCCGTCCGCGAAGCTCTATCACAAACGCAAAAGCAAATGGCTTCGCAACAAGAAGAGATTGAAGCGCTGAGGCAGCAATTGGGCGCCAATCAGTCCGCTTCAGCCAGCACCCAAGGTGGGGCGCCGCAAATGATCAACGCGGCCCTGACCACACCCAGTCCCCAGCCCACGAGCATTTATAGCGGCGCGAATGCCGTCCAGCAGCAGGCGCCCGGGGGAATACAACAAGAAAACGAAGGGACCCCGACCTTCAGACTTGGCTCAGCGGATATTCGACTTGGTGGCTTCGTAGACATAGAAAATATATACCGCACTACCAACACCCAGAACAACATCGCTACGAACTACGCCGCTATACCGTTCAGCAACACGCCCCAGGGCGCCCTTAGCGAGTATCGTCTCACCGGACAGTTTTCCCGCTTCAACATAAGGGTCACAGACAAAATTGGCGACACGGATGTGGCCGGCTACTGCGAAGCGGACTTCAGCGGCAATGATGCGACCAATGTTTATCAGACCGTGAACGGCCACACTCTTCGGATGCGCCTTTGCTTTATGCGTGTCCAGCGCAGTAAGTGGGAAATTCTTGGCGGACAAACCTGGAGTTGGCTGACCCCCAACCGCGTCGGAATCGGTCCGAATCCCGCCGAATTGGCGATCACTTATAACGAGGATCAGAACATTGGCGTCGGCTTGCCCTACACCCGTGCCGCCGAGTTCCGCGTTGCCTATCACGTCAACGACCACTTGGCATTAGGGCTGGGAGTTGAGGACCCCAACCAATACATAGGTACTTTCGTCGCCCTTCCATCCGCCTTTGCCACGACGGTCGGCACGCAGTTTGACAACGGATCCCAAATAGGCACGCCCAATCTGTTCCCAGACATCCTTCCCAAAATTACGTACGACACAAAAATTGCAGGCCGGCATTTCCATCTGGAAGGCGTCGGCCTGGTTACAGGAGTTAGATCCGCGGTGAAACCGGTCGGCGACACGACTTTCGCAAAGCATTCAGCCGTGGGCGGCGGCGGTTCAATAGCCGGGAACTTTGAGCTATTCCACAACTTCCTCTTTCTGGGCAATGCGTTTTGGAGCGACGGCGGCGGACGCTACCTGGTGGGCGACGGACCGCAATTGGTCATTCGTCCGAATCCCGCCGGAACTGACATCGTTCCTTCGCTGGTGCACGCTGGAGCAGGGTCCGTCGGCTTCGAGTGGATAGCGAATCAACAGTCCGCTTTCGCCGTTTATTACGGAGCGGACTATTTCGGACGGAACTTCTTCCCCGACACCACGAACGCCACGGCGCCTGGGACGATCATAGGCTACGGCGGCCCAGGCTCACCAAACACCAACAACCGAGCCCTTCAGCAAATTACATTCGATTGGCTGCAGACCTTCTGGAAAAGCGATGCGCACGGGGCGCTTCAGTATTACACGCAATATTCTTACCTCACGCGCGCCCCATGGTTTGTGGATCCGGGAGCCCCTAGAGACGCACACCTCAGCATGGTGTACGCAGGCGTTCGCTACGTCTTACCTTCGACGTCGGGCTTTATACTCCGCATTCCGAACACCGAATCCAAATGAGTGCGTCTAGTTCACGATCGCGAGCAAGGAATTATCAAGACCGGGCGATTCGTCTCTATCTGCCTCTGAACGGAGGTTTTATTAAGCCATGAGCGCATCTCAAGCTGCTACAAGCCAGCCGCAGGTCCAGACTCAGGCGCAAACACGAGCATTCGTCATCGCGTGGTTCTTCACCGTCGTCTTCTATTTCCTCGAATACGCGGTGAGGTCCTCGCCCTCCGTAATGATTTCGGGATTGGAAGACCACTTCAGTACCTCGGCACTCGGCATCGCAACGATTCTGGGAGTGTATTACTACACCTATTCCTCGATGAGTCTGGTCGCCGGGGCTGCTTTGGATCATCTGGGAGCCAAGCGTTCCGTGCCCGTCGGAATGGCGATTCTGGGCTTGGGCTGCCTGCTGTTCAGCGTGCCGGCAGTACTGGCGGGCGATATTGGACGCCTCTGCCAGGGTGCGGGCTCCGCATTTGCATTCACCGGCGCCGTCTATTTGGCGGCACGCGGATTCCCTCCGCGCTACCTGGCTACTGCTATCGGCGCCACGCAATGCGTCGGGATGCTCGGCGGCTCGGCTGGACAGAATGTCGTCGGGCCGATGATTGAGCACGGTCTCGGTGTTCATGTTTTTTGGATCGGAATAGGAATAATCATCCTGGTCGTTGCAGTTCTGCTCTACGTCTCCACCCCCAAAGAACAGCTCGCAGCGCACGCCCAAGAAGGCGGCTTCGGCTCGCTGCTGAAGCCGTACGAAGTTGTATTTTCAAATCCTCAGTCGTATCTCTGCGGAATTGTTGCCGGTTTGCTATTCGCGCCCACCACGATCGGAGACATGATCTGGGGAGTCGCGGCATTTCAAAGGGATCTTCAATTCTCCTACCACAACGCAGTGGTGATCGCTTCCATGGTTCCTCTCGGCTGGGTATTCGGATGTCCGCTGCTCGGGTGGCTCTCCGACCGTATCGGACGGCGCAAGCCCGTAATCGTGGGGAGCGCGGCAGTGATGATGCTGGCGGGCGCGCAAATCGCTTTCCACCCATTGCCCATTTCAGCGAAGGTGGGAATGTTCATCTTCGGGGTGGCATCCGGCGCCGCGATGATTCCCTACAGCATCATCAAGGAAGTTAATCCGGACAATGTGAAGGGCAGCGCGACCGGCGGGATCAATTTCCTCGTTTTCGCGATTACGGCGTTGTTGGGCCCGGTTTACGCACATCGTATCGGCAGGGGCACCGGGAACACGCCAAACTTGGCAGTGCACTTTCAGCGAGGTGCAATATTCTGGATTGCCTGCTGTGCGATTGCAATTGTGGTGAGCTTTTTTCTTCGTGAAACCGGACGCGCGGCACAGCCCCAACCTGCGGCAGCGCAGAAATAATGAAATCTCAAAGGAGGATTTAGGCAATGGCAAATCGATTGGCGGATCAGTTGGTAGCGAGACTCGCTGAAGCCGGTATCGAGAGGATTTACGGCGTCGTCGGCGACAGCTTGAACCCTGTGACCGATGCACTCCGGCTGAACAACAAGGTTAAATGGATCCATGTGCGCCACGAAGAAGTCGCTGCGTTTGCGGCCGGCGCGGAGGCACAGCTCACCGGCAAACTCGCCTGCTGCGCGGGGAGCTGCGGCCCCGGCAACCTCCACCTGATCAACGGCCTGTTCGACGCTCATCGCAGCAATGCTCCGGTGCTGGCAATCGCATCGCATATTCCCAGCAGTGAGATCGGCACTGGATATTTTCAGGAAACGCATCCACAAAATCTGTTTCAGGAATGCAGCCACTATTGCGAGATGATCACGAATCCGGCTCAGTTTGAGCGCGTTCTGCACATTGCCATGCAGAGTGCCATTGGAAAAGGTGGAGTAGGCGTGGTCGTACTGCCCGGCGACGTGGTTGCATTGGAAGTACCGGCGCAAGCCGGCTCGCGTTCCCTGGTAAAGCAACGGCCGAGCATCCGTCCTGGCGAAAAGGACCTGGCAAAGCTGGCGGACCTGATCAATTCCAGCAGGAAAGTTGCCCTCTTCTGCGGCATCGGATGTGAGAACGCCCATGATGAGGTGGTCGCTCTTGCGGAGAAAGCGAAAGCTCCGGTGGGATATACCTACCGAGGAAAGCCATACGTCGCATATGACAATCCGTATGAGATGGGAATGACCGGCATGATTGGTTTCGGGATGTGTTACGAGGCGATCCACGAATGTGACCTTCTGGTGCTGTTGGGCACTGATTTTCCGTACGACAAATTCCTGCCCACAAAGTGCAAGATCGCGCAAGTTGACATCCGGGCTGAGAGTTTGGGACGGCGCAGCAAAATTGATCTTGGCATTTGGGGCGATGTGCGCGAGACGCTGCAAGCCCTTCTGCCGATGTTGGATGCGAGGCCGGACCGGGCGTTCCTCGATACCACGGTCAGCAAACACAAAGAGAAGCTGCGAAAAATGAATGTGTATGTTGACCACGTTGGCACACGCACGCCCATGCATCCCGAGCATGTCGCCGCCACGCTCAGTGAAGTTGCCGCTCCCGACGCCATCTTTACGGTGGACACTGGCATGTGCAACGTCTGGTCCGCCCGGCACGTTAAGCCCGCTAAAGGCCGGCGCATCATCGGTTCCTTCAACCACGGGTCCATGGCCAACGCGCTCCCCATGTCCATTGGCGCGCAATGCGCCTATCCCGGACGACAGGTGATCTCCTTGTCCGGAGACGGCGGTTTCGCGATGCTGATGGGTGACTTGCTGACAATCACACAGTACGACCTCCCTATTAAGGTACTCGTGTTCGACAACGGCGCTCTAGGGATGGTGAAGCTCGAGATGGAAACCGCGGGATTCCCCGACTATCAAACGGACCTCAAGAATCCAAACTTCGCGAAGCTTGCCGAAGCCGTCGGCATGATGGGTGTAAGAATCGAAAACCCCGCGGATGTGAGCTCGGGCATCAAGAAGGCGCTGGAGCACAAGGGGCCCGCGCTCATTGATGTAATGACCGATGCGAATGCTCTATCAATACCTTCTCATGCCGACCGGTCGCAAGCCGTAGGCTTCGCGCTGGCCATGGGAAAGATGATCCTGTCCGGCAACATCGAAGAAGTGGTGGCCACAATCGAGGGCAATATTCGACATGCCGGCGAGTCATTGGAGGCGATCTAGAGCGTAGGCCGACGAGCGGCCCCGGTCAGCGGGGCCGCTTGCTCACAACCATCGCAAACAACGCGGCACGCTGCGCATTCTTCGTGGCGGCCGTTCCATTGGCGCACTTACCGAGCGGACGTCACTAGCCCGGCGGGCGTTTTTTTTCATTGGCTCAGGTGATTTGTGATCGCAGGAACAAGCTGAAAGATGAGCTGAACCTTTCGGCGCAGCCACGAAGTCGTGTTGCTCGGCCTTTTCACCAAGTCGGCGAGCGAATCGGCCTTCCTTTTCTGCATCACATGGCCGCGATCTGCCTTCACCGTAATTTCGCTGATGCCGAGCTGGCCGCCGACCTGCTTAAGCAAATCAATTAAACAGTCCTTCCAGATGGATCAGCGAGGGCCTGGCCAGACAAATCGCCTTCCCCCAGATTCTCGCAAGCCTGGCAAAGGTGGGCGTAGACTCGCTTGCAGCAAATGGATATTGAGGTGAAGAATCGGAAACAGATTCTAAAGCGATAGCGCGGCGGAATAAATCCGCTTACTGTTTCCAGCCGCCGCCCAGGGCTTTGTAGAGTTGCACGAGGCTTTGGTATTCGGCGCCGCGCGCCTGCGCCAAAGTGATTTCCGCTTCAAAGAGCGACCGCTGGCCGTCCAGCACTTCCAGATACGTGGTCGTGCCGCCTTTGTAACGCATGACGGAGAGGCGCACCGACTCCGCCAAGTCCGCGACGGTCTGCTCCTGGCGAACGCGCACTTCATGCAGTTTCTGATATCCAATCAGGGCATCGGACACATCTCCGAACGCGTGTTGAATCGCTTCCTTGTAGGCGAGTAAAGCCGCCTGGTGCTGCGCTTCTGCCAGATGCAGGTTCCCACGCAGCGCGCCGCCCGTGAAAATCGGCTGACTCACCTGCGCACCGTATGCCCAGACGGCCGTTTGCGAGCTCATCATGCTGGTAAAAAGGCTGCTGCGCCCAAATGCGCCGCCGCCCCCACTCGTCAGCGAAATCTGTGGAAAGAACTGAGCCTTGGCCACGCCGATTTGGGCATTTGCGGCAATGAGCAGCTGTTCGGCTTGGCGAATATCGGGCCGGCGCTCGAGCAGCGAGGAAGGCAATCCGGGCGGGACGCCGGGAGGAAGCGGCTGATCGGCGAGCGCCAAACCGCGCGGCAGGCTTTGCGGGTAATTGCCCAGGAGGATGCTGATGGCATCCTCTTCCTGGCCAATCTGCCTCTCGAGATCCGGGATCTGGGCATTCGCAGTGTCCAGCACCTGCTGAGCCTGCAACACGTCGAGCTTCGTGGCCACCCCGTGGTCCAGCCTCAGCGAAGTCAACTTGACGGAATCTTCCTGCGTCTTCACGGTATCGCGGGAGATCTGCAATTCCAGGTCAAGCTGCAGCAGCGCGAAATAATCGGTCGCTATGTCGCTGACCAGAGTCAGTACGACGGTTTGCCGCGCAGCCTCGGTCGCCAGCAACTGGGCGCGCGCGGCTTGGGTAGCGCGGCGCAGTCCGCCGAACAAGTCCACTTGGAAGGCGACGTCTGCGGTGAGCAGCAGAAGATTTGATTTCGCGGGGAAAAACTGTTCTTTGCCGCCGGTGAAATTGCCTTCGCCTTGCACCTGCGGGAAAAGAGAGGAGCGAGTGATCGCCACTTGGGCGCGCGCGGCGTTAATGCGTTCGGTCGCAATCAGCAAATCATAGTTCTGTTGCAGCGCCGTGCGGATCAGGCCCTGCAGAACAGGGTCCGAAAAAACTTGCCACCACGGCAGATCAGCGTAGGAAGCAGTCTGCGCCTCGGCTTGCGGATTTTCGCTCAGATCGTGATACGCGGCCGGAGTTTGCACGTCAGGTTTGTGATAGTTCGGACCCACCGCGCAGCCGCCGATAAGGCTCGACCCTAGCACAGCGGCTATCAACCGACGCAGATGGTTTGCGCCTGTCATCTTTGCGAATCACTCCGCTGCGCGGTTTGCTCGTCCGTCGGATGCTGGCCCATTTCAGTCTCCCGGCGCCGGCGAGGGCATGGCCGGCTCTGCGGATGCGGCATCTTTCTTCCCGGCGCCCGACCACTTTTCGATCAGATAGAAAATTGCTGGAACCAGAAAAATTGCGAGGAAGCTGGCCGCCAGCATTCCTCCAATCACCGTGGTACCGATAATCTGGCGCGCGACCGAGCCAGCGCCGGTGGCAATCCACAAAGGCACGCTGCCCAGGATGAACGCGAATGAGGTCATCAAAATCGGCCGCAGCCGGATGCGCGCGCCTGCCAGCGCAGCTTCGATCAGCGGTTTGCCTTGCTCGTATTCGTCTTTTGCGAACTCGACGATCAAGATCGCGTTTTTCGCCGCAAGTCCGATCAGCATGACCAGCCCGATCTGCGAATACACGTCGCTTTCGGTCTGCACCATGTACGGCGGGTAGAACCATCCTGCCACCGTGCGGCGCAACCACAGCGTGGCGAACGCGCCGAATACTGCGACGGGCGTGCTGAGCAACACGCTGAAAGGAAGCGACCAGCTCTCATAGAGCGCGGCGAGAATCAGGAACACAAACAAGAGCGAAAATGCAAAAACGGCGGTGGGAGAAACTCCCTGCTGCGCCAGCTTTTCCTGAAACGACATGTCCTTGTAGTCGTAACCCATGTCGTTGGGCATCGTTTGCGCGAACACTTCCTCCAGCGCTTTCATCGCCTGCGCGGAACTGTATCCCGGCGCGGCGCTGCCGACGATCTGTGCACTGCGATATTCGTTGAAGCGCATGGTATATTCCGGCCCCATGCGCGGCTCGAATTTCGTTAGTGCGGAAAGCGGCACATTGTCGCCTCGAATGTTGCGTACGTAGAATTGCCCCACGTTTTCGGCGCGCGTGCGGTATTCACCTTCCGCCTCGATGTACACCTGCCACTGGCGGCCGAAGCGGTTGAAATAATTAATGAAAAATCCACCCATGAAGGATTGAATGGTCTTGTAGACGTCGCTGATGTTCACACCCTGCTTGATCACCTTGTCGCGGTCCACCGTCACGAATTGCTGCGGCACGCTGGGCAAATAGGTTGTGGCCAGAAAACCGATCTCCGGACGCTTTTGCGCCGCCGCCATAAACGTGTCCAGATTCTGCGTGAGATACTCCACCTCCTTCCCGGCGCGGTCCTCCAGCACGAAAGTGAATCCGCCGGAAGTGCCCACTCCGGGAATCGCCGGTGGCGAAAAGTTGAACGCAACGCCCTCGGGAATCTGGCTCAATTTCTGGTTGAGGCGCGTCTTGATTTCCTGAAACTGTTCGGCGCGCGATTTCCGCTGGTCCCAATCGTCCAGCGTGACGAAGAAAAATGCGTTGTAGCTGGTACGCACAAAGCTCAGCAGGCTGAAGCCGATTACGCTCGTGGTGTATTTCACCCCGGGAGTGTCGGCCAGAATTTTTTCCACGGCGCGCGCGGCCCGGTCCGTGCGTTGCAGCGAAGCGGCGTTCGGAAGTTGCAAGTTGATGAAAAGATAGCCTTGATCTTCATCCGGCAGAAAGCTGGAGGGCACGCGCGCTCCGAAAAATGCCGCGCCCGCTGCGAATGCTACGAGCAACACAATGGCGATGGCGGACTTGCGAATCAGCGCGCCGGAAACGGACACGTAGTCCTCGGTCGCCCGCTCGAAGGTCCGATTGAACCATCCGAAGAACTTTCCCATCACGCCCTTGCTTTGTTCTCGAGGGCGCAGCAAAAGAGCCGACAGCGCTGGACTCAGCGTCAGCGCGTTGAAAGCGGAAAGAAGCACGGAAATTGCGATGGTTACCGCAAATTGCTGATAAAGGCGTCCGGTGATTCCTGGAATGAATGCGGTGGGAACGAATACGGCGGAAAGCACCAGCGCGATACCGACGACCGGCGCCGTCAATTCGTCCATGGCCTTCAAGGCCGCTTCTTTGGGCGTCAGGCCTTCCTCAATATGCCGCCCGACCCCCTCCACGACCACGATCGCGTCGTCCACCACCAATCCGATCGCCAGCACCAGTCCTAACAGTGAAAGCGTGTTGATCGAAAATCCGAAAAGCGGGAAAAAGACAAATGTCCCGATGAGCGCCACCGGCACGGCCAGCATGGGAATCAACGTTGCGCGCCAGCTTTGCAGGAAGATGTACACCACCAGAATGACCAGCACGATCGCAATCAGCAGCGTCTCGACAATTTCCTTGATCCCGGAGGTCACCGACTTGGTGGTATCGAGCGAAGTCACGTAATCGATGTCCTGCGGAAACGTCCGCTTCATTCCGGCAATCAGTTTGTTCACGGCGGCCGCTGCGTCCACCGCGTTCGAGCCCGGCAACTGGTACAGGGCGATGATCGCGCCGGGTTTGCCGTTCAACCGGCCTGCCGTGCTGTAATCCTGCGAGCCCAGTTCCACGCGCGCCACGTCTTTCACGCGCACTACGCCGCCATCGGGCGTTTCGCGCACCACGATCTGCCCGAACTCCTCCTCGGAAATTAATCGTCCTTGCGCGCGCACGGAGTAGGTGAACTCCTGCCCGGCGGGCACGGGCTCGCCGCCCACTTGCCCGGCAGGATTTACGGTGTTCTGGCCCTGGATCGCGTTGATGATGTCGGTGACGGTGATGCCGAGTTTGCCCAATTGATCCGGCTTCACCCACAAGCGCATCGCATATTGTCCGGCGCCGAAGATCTGCACGTTGCCGATTCCGTAGGAACGCGTCAGGGGGTCGCGAATGTTGATGTACGCGAAATTGGAAAGAAACGCCGCGTCATAGGTGCCCTTCGGCGAATATAACGTGAGCAGCATCAACGGCGAGGTCACCGACTTCTGCACGGTGATACCGTAGTTGTTGACGTCGGCGGGAAGCTGCGAAGCCGCTTGCGTTTCGCGACTCTGCGCCAGAATTTGATCGATATTCGGATCCGTCTTCACATCGAAATCCACGATCATGGTCATCCCGCCATTGGCCGTGGCGTTCAACGAATACATGTAGTTCATGTTGTCCACACCGCTCATTTGCTGTTCGATCGGCGTGGCGACGGATTGTTCCAGCGTTTGCGCGTCCGCGCCTACGTAAGTGGCTTGGATTTGTATTTCGGGCGGAGCGATGTTTGGAAATTGCGCGACAGGCAAGCTGACAATGGTAATGATGCCGAGAATCACCATCACAATCGAAATCACGATCGCGACGATGGGACGATTGATGAAAAATTTGGACACGGGCCTTAGTTTCCCTCCGCCGTCGCGCTCTGCATCACGTACGGCTTCGGGTTAACTTGCGATCCGGGACGCACCTTCTGCGCTCCTTCGGCCACCACGCGCTCGCCCGCCTTCAGCCCCTTGACGATGATCCAATCGCTGCCCGTGCGATCCCCGGGCGTCACCGTGCGAATGCTCACTTTATTTTCATTGTCCACCACGGCGACCTGATAGCTGCCCTGCAGCTCGGTGACCGCTCGTTGCGGTACCACCAGCGCGCCAGACTCGGTTCTGACCGCAGCACGAACTTTTCCGTAGCCCCCCGGCCGCAAAATATTTCCCGGATTGGGGAACAGGCCCGCGATCAGGATGGCGCCGGTCCCTTGATTTACGGCGCGATCGGCATAGTCCACGGTTCCTTGATGTGCGTACGTCGTGCCATCAGCAAGCACCAGATCCAGTGGCAAGCGCTTGAGTTCGGCTGCCCTGCCGGATTCGGTAGGAAATCGCCGGTTGAAATCTAGGTATTCACTTTCGCTGACGGTGAAATAAACTTTGATGGGGTCGACCGTCGAAACCGTGGTGACCGGAGCGCTGGTGGTATCGACCAACGCGCCCACTTGCAACTGGGCGATTCCAGCGATTCCAGTAATCGGCGCGACCAGCCGCGTGAATCCCAGATTGAGCCGCGCGGTTTCCACCGCGGCCTGCGCCGACTGAATCTGCGCCTTGGCCGTCGCCACGGTGGCTTTCGCGGCCAGATTATTCTGAATCGCGTTGTCCAGATCCTGCTGGCTCGCTGCTTGCTCTTTCGCCAGCGGAGTGTAGCGGTCCACGTCGAGCTGATTGCGCAACTGCACAGCTTCGGCATTCGCAAGCTGCGCCTTGGCTTGCGCCAATTGTCCCTCCGCCTGATCGAGTACCGCCTGAAAGGGACGCGGATCAATCTGGAACAGAAGTTGGCCCTTCTGCACGAACGAGCCCTCTTGATAATTCTGCTCGAGCAAGTAGCCGGTGACTTGCGCTTTGACGTTCGCGTTCACCAACCCATCGAGCGTACCAATCCATTCGCTGTATATGGCTACATCTTTTTGCTGGACCTGCGCCACCATCACCTCCGCAGGCGGACCTGCGCTGACCGCCGGTTTTGGGCGCAGAAGTACGATGATCACAGCGACGGCGATGACACCAAGGATTACTGCGACGACGAGGGTGCGTCTACCGGAACGATTCATGGGAGCTCTCTGAAGACGTCTTCATCTATAAGCCATTTTTCCGCGCTTTTCAAGCATGCGGCGAAATCCCCCAAAAGGACCGCAGAGCGATGACCACAGTCACGTTTTTCCCGTACTGGCGATGCATTCAGCACCGATATGCTTCACGTTATGAGACGGCGATCCACGGAGAGAGCATCGAAAATTTGACAGCTCTCTTCGCCGGTATCGAGAATCGGCGACACTTGGATCCGCTCAATATTGCTTTCTTGGCTGTGAGGGGCCGGCTCATTACTTCAGGCGCTTAGATTCAGCAAACGACTTGCAGGATGCAGGAATCTAATCGATCTGGTCGAGCAGGCTCACGCAGGATTGAGCTCTCGGCCGGCGCCCATGGTTTTGTATATGCGCCCCACAACCTGTAAATTGTATGCGCAGGAATGGAACGTGAACGCGCAGGAGGCCGCCACACCGCGATGCCTGAGCAGCTGACAGTTCCCCTTCGAGAGCGATCGTGCAATCGCTGCTAGATTTCTTCGCGCAGTACGCAGCGCGCGGCAATGAAATCGCCGTGCGTTTCCGTCGCGGCTATCGCATGGAGTCCTGGACCTACGCGCAGATTGCGCAACAGGCGAATGGCGTGGCTCGAGAGCTGGAATCTCGCGGGATTGGCAAGGGCGACGCGGTTCTGTTGTGGGGCGAAAACTCTCCGCAGTGGATCATGGCGTTTTTCGGATGCCTGCTGCGCGGCGCCGTGACGGTTCCGATTGACCGCGGCTCGACGGCGGAATTCGCCGCACGCGTGGTTCGTGAAGTAAACGCTAAACTGATTTTTCATAGCCGCGCGCTTCCGGATGCTGGCTTGCTTGGAGAGCTTGTTGTTTTGGAATCGCTTTCCGAGCTTGCGTCGCAGCGCGATTCTTCGCCCTACCCTGCAGCGCCTCTCTCTCGCCAAGATACGCTGCAGATCATCTTCACTTCCGGCACCACGGCCGAACCACGCGGCGTGGTGATCTGTCACGGCAACGTGCTTGCCAATATCGAACCGGTCGAGCGTGAAATCCAAAAATATCTTCGCTACGAGCGGCTTTTCCATCCTTTGCGTTTCTTGAATCTGCTTCCGCTCAGCCATGTATTCGGCCAGATGCTGGGAATATTCATTCCGCCTTTTTTGGCGGGCACCGTGGTCTTCATCGATTCACTGAAACCTTCCGACCTGATTGACGTGATTCGCGACGAGCGCATTTCCGTTCTGGTTGCGGTTCCGCGATTCATCGAATCTCTGCAGCGCGAAATACTGCGCCAAATGGAACGTGATGGCCGTACGCAGCGATTCAACGAAAGCTACCAGCGCGCGGACAAGGAACATTTTCTGCGGCGCTGGTGGCGGTTCCGGCGCATTCATTCGCTGCTGGGCTGGAAATTCTGGGCGTTTATCTCGGGAGGCGCCGCGCTATCCGAGCCCGTGGAAACTTTCTGGAACCGTCTGGGTTACGCCGTGATTCAGGGTTACGGCATGACGGAAACCACTTCGCTCATCAGCCTGAATCATCCGTTCCGTTCCGCGCAAGGCTCGATCGGCAAAGTTTTTCCGGGCATGGAAGTGCGCATCGACGAGCACGGCGAAATTCTGGTGCGCGGCGAAAACGTTGCGCGCGCGTATCGCCAGCGCGATCTCGCGCAACCCGTTGCGGAATCCGATGGATGGTTTCACACCGGAGACGTGGGCGAAAGCGACGCGGAAGGCCGGCTGTATTTCAAAGGCCGCAGGAAAAACGTGATCGTCACGCCGGCGGGCATGAACGTGTATCCCGAAGATCTGGAAAAAGCAGTACGCCGTGAGCCGGGAGTGCGGGACTGCGCAGTGATCGGTATCGAGCGCGAGGGCAATGCCGAAGCCTGCGCGGTGCTGCTGCTCCAAGATCCGCAGCACGCCAATCAAGCGTCCCTGATCGAGAACGCCAATCGTTCGCTCGCGGAATATCAAAAGATCCGCCGCTGGTTTTTGTGGCCCGATCCTGACTTCCCGCGCACGCCGACTCTGAAGCCGCTGCTCCCGCGCATTCGTGAGGTGGTCAATGCAAAACTCGCTTCGGCAGCTACGCCGCAGGACAACGGCAGCTCCTTGGCCGCGCTGATCGCGCAAATCACCGGCCGCCCGGTCGCCTTCGATTCGCGCAATGCCGCGCTCGATGCCGACTTGCACATGACTTCGCTCGATCGCGTAGAACTGATGAGCGCGCTCGAAAATCGCTATCAGACGGATCTCAGCGACGCGCGCTTCAGCGAAGTCGCAACCGTCGGTCAACTAGAAAAACTGCTCATGGAATCGCCCGCGTCGCCCATCGAGCACCTCTATCCGCGCTGGCCACAAAACTGGCTCACCACGGTCGTGCGCCTCGCCGTCTATTACCTTCTCGCGTGGCCCGCCACTTATATTCTTGCCGCACCGCGAATCCGCGGACGCAAAAATCTCGGCGGTCTGCGCGGCCCCGTTTTGCTAGTCGCGAACCACATAACCTATCTGGATATTGCCTGGATTCTTCCAGCGTTGCCCGGGCGCTTGCGCAATCGCTTGGCCACCGCCATGCGCGCCGAACGCCTGGCCGAAATGCGGCGCCCCGCGAAGAACATGAATCCGTTCAACCGACTCCGCGAACGGCTGGATTATTTTCTGGCGCTGTCACTCTTCAACGTTTTTCCCCTGCCGCAACGATCCGGCTTCCTGAAAAGTTTTTCGTTTGCCGGCGATCTGGCGGATCGCGGCTGGAATATTTTGGTCTTTCCCGAGGGCCAGACAACCGAGGACGGGCGCATCGCCCCGTTCCGCGCGGGCGTCGGCCTGCTTGCGAAACAACTCAACATTCCGATCGTTCCCATACGCCTGGCAGGACTCTATGATTTGCGGCAGAAAAATCAGATCTTCGCCCGCCCGGGCCACGTCGAGGTAACGATCGGAACACCGGTGCGCTTCAGCGCAGAGCAGGATGCGAACGAAATTGCGAAGGAGCTGGAACGGCGGGTGCTGGAGCTTTAGTTCTTTCCCGATTTAGCGCTGCGGTGGCGGAGTTGAGGACTAATCGAACCGCACCGGCCGCCTGAGCCTAGAGATTTTTCCAGGCTACCGAGGCGGCGCCCAGCAGCGGGCACTCCTCGTTCAACACCACGTGGATGGGAATCTGCACCAGGTAGGATTCGAGCTTTTCCTTGTGCCTCACGGCGGCGACGAATTTTCCGTTTTTCAGCTTGGGCAACACTTTCAGGGCAATTCCACCGGCGATGTAAATTCCGCCGCGCGCCATGGTGCGCAGCGCCAGGTTCCCCGCTTCCGAGCCGTAGATTTCCACCCACAGATCCAGCGTCGCGGCGCACACCGGACATTCGCCACTCAATCCGCGGCGCGTGATTTCCGGCGCCGGGTCTTCGCCGTCATCATCGAAACCCGGATGCCGCACGTCTGGATTCAAAAATTCATGCACGCGCTGAAATCCACCGCCGGACAAAATCGTTTCCACGCTCACGCATTCCTGGCGCGTATGCAGAAACTTCCACAGATCCGCTTGCTGCGAGGTATTAGGAGCGAAATCCGCATGGCCTGCTTCGGTGGCCATCGGGACGTGCCGGTGGCCATCCCAGAATAGAATGCCTTCGCCCAAGCCGGTGCCTGCTGCGATCACGATTTGCGTGGAACGCTGCGCAGGCACCCCGGCGTGCAACGTTTCCAGTTCGCCCGGTTCCAGCACGCCGATGCCGTAAGCCGCCGCTTCCACATCGTTCACCAGTCGCACGTGATTCAGGTGCAGGTGCGATGCTACGCTTGCTCCATCCACCACCCAGGGAAAATTTGTCGCCTGCACGCGATTGTTGACGACCGGGCCGGCAATTCCGAAAGACGCCGCGGTGATTTTCGCCCCTGCCCCATTCAGAAAATCGCTGGTGATTTCTTCTAGTCCGGAATGTTGGTGCGTGGCATAACGCCGGTCGGCGACGCGGACCAGTTTCCCTGCCTTTATGTCGAAGAGACCCAGATTAGCCTTGGTCCCTCCCAGGTCGCCCGCCAAAATCATTTACGCCTCCGCAGTCTAATATCGAGCGTGAAGAGCATGAACATGGACCGTCGGCTCCTAGAGCGGGCGCCAGCGGCGGCCATCGGAAGCCGCCAAATCGTCCACCGTCCGCGGGCCGTAGCTTCCGGCTGGATAATTCGGGAAAGGCGGCGGCGAGGCATTCTTCCATGCTTCCAGGATTGGGTCTACCAGAGTCCAGGCAGCCTCGACTCCATCGGCGCGGTCAAACAGCGTGGCGTCTCCGCGGATGCAATCATTAATAAGGGTGGCGTAGGCGGGGCGCGAGCCGCCGCCAAACGCATCCTTGTATTTAAAATCCATGGTCACCGGTTGGATGCGCATCTGCGCGCCCGGCGATTTTGCGCCGAAGGAAAGTGAAATTCCCTCATCGGGCTGAATATTCAGGACCAGCGAGTTGGTTTCGTTGTTTTCGCCGCGGAACACCATGTGGGGCGCGCTCTTGAACTCAATTGCGACTTCGGTGAGCGGCCGCGCCAAACGCTTACCGGTGCGCAGATAGAACGGCACACCGCTCCAGCGCCAGTTATCCACGTGCAGCTTGAGTGCCACGAATGTATCCGTCGCCGAATCCGGTTTCACTCCCGGCTCCTGCCGATATCCGGGGACCGGCTTTCCGTTCTCCTGGCCGGGGCCGTATTGTCCGCGAATCACGTCTTTCCAAACCGATTCCTTGGTGAAAGGCCGGATGGATTGCAAAACTTTGATCTTCTCGTTGCGCACCGCAGTGGCGTCGAAAGTTGCCGGCGCTTCCATGGCGATCAGCGAAGTCAGCTGCAGCACGTGGCTCTGAATCATGTCGCGCAGCGCGCCCGCGGATTCATAGAAAGCGGCGCGGCGCTCGACGCCCAGCTGCTCGGCCGCGGTGATCTGCACGCTATCAATATAGTTGCGGTTCCACAGGGGTTCGAAGATGCCGTTGCCAAATCGGAACGCCAGCACGTTCTGCACGGTTTCTTTGCCCAAGTAATGGTCAATGCGGTACACCTGCGATTCGTCAAACGCTTCCAGCACCCGTTTATTGAGTTCTTTGGCTGATTTCAGATCGTGCCCAAACGGTTTTTCGATAATGACGCGCACCCAGGATTTTTCGCCCTTGGGTTTATTCAGCCCGGCCTTCTTGAGTTGCTCGATCACGTGCAAATAAACTTCCGGAGGAGTGGCCAGATAAAAAAGGCGATTGCCGCCGAGCTGGCCTTCACTGTCGAGTTCGTCCAGGCGCTGCGCCAGGCGGCGAAACGCTTCGGGATCGTCGTAGTTCCCGGAAAAATATCGCAGACACTTCAGGAATTCGTCCTTCTTGCCGTCGTCGGCGCCTTCCTGGTTTCCTGTAGGCAGAAATTCGCCGGCCTTCTGAGTGAAATCGCCATCGGACATTTCGGTCCGCGCGAAACCCAGCAGCCGAAAACGCGGCCCCAGACACGCATGGAATGAAAGATCGTAAAGCGCGGGCAGGAGTTTGCGGCGCGCCAGATCACCCGACGCGCCAAACATCACAATGGCGCAAGGGTCGGAAGGAACTTCGCAGAAGTAGCTCCCCGGATGCGGCGCCTCGGTAGCAACGATTGCTTTCGTATTCATGATGACTTTCCCGGTGATCCGGCGCTGTGCGGCCGGACTCCCATGCATGTTTTATTAAAACAATAGCCCTTCCCCAAGAGCCTATCATAACTCTGCGCATGCCCTGCTAAAGGACATCGCCAGGGGCCCGGTCGCGCGCTGGACCCGGACCGCAACTGGAATTTCGCCCGCCGATGCAGTATCTTGAATTGCAGCACAGTCCGCAAGGAGACGTCCATGGCCGACGAGAAGAATTCAACAAATCCGGGAGTAGCCGCTTCGGCACAAGCGGTGCCGCAAGCTCCCCACATCGTGAAGTGCGTCAAATTCGGCCGGGAAATGCCTGGGCTCGATCGCATTCCGTGGAAAGGCCCCATCGGCCAGCGAATTTATGACAACGTTTCGAAGGAAGCCTGGAAGCTGTGGGTGGAACACTCCAAGATGCTGATGAACGAGTTTCGCCTGAATCCGCTGGATCCGAAATCGCAACAAGTGATGGAAGAGCAGATGGAGACTTATTTCTTCGGCGAAGGCGCGAAATTGCCGGACAGTTACGTACCTCCGAAACATTAAGAAGAATTGCACGCAATTCCCTTCCGCAGCGCGACTTCAGTCGGTGCGCACATTCGTGCCGTGCGAGGAGAAATTCGCGCCAGCACCTGGGCCGTAGTGCGCTAAAATGAGTTGTTCTGATGGGAGGAGATTTAATCCGCGCATGAGCTCCGCAAAGAAAAATTCATTTGGCACGCGCACGGTCCTGCTTGCCGGCAATGACGCCTACGAAATTTACCGGCTGAGCGTGCTGGAGCGCGCCGGAATCGGCAATATTTCGCGGCTTCCATTTTCTCTGAAAGCGCTGCTGGAAAATTTACTGCGGCACGAGGACGGCCAGTTCGTGTTCTCCGAGGACATCCACGCTCTGGCGGGTTGGGACCCTTCCAGCGCCGCGGGCGCGACGGAAAAAGAAATTTCCTTCATGCCGGCGCGCGTGCTGCTGCAGGATTTCACCGGCGTTCCGGCAGTGGTGGACCTGGCGGCGATGCGCGACGCCATGCGGCGCCTCGGTGGCAATCCAAAAAAGATCAATCCACTGCTGCCCGCCGAACTGGTGATTGATCATTCCGTACAAGTCGATAAATTCGGCGTCGAAGGCGCGTTCGCATTCAACGCTGACCTGGAAATGCAGCGGAATATCGAACGCTACGCATTTTTGCGCTGGGGCCAGAAAGGATTTCAGAATTTCAAGGTCGTGCCCCCGGATACGGGCATTTGCCACCAGGTGAATCTGGAGTATCTTGCGCGCGTCGTTTTCAGCCAGCAACAGGGGGGGACGCGGCTGGCGTTCCCGGATTCGCTGGTCGGCACGGATTCGCACACCACCATGGTCAACGGCCTCGGTGTGTTTGGTTGGGGCGTCGGCGGAATCGAAGCGGAAGCAGCGATGCTCGGCCAGCCGCTCTCGATGCTGATTCCGGCGGTGGTTGGCTTCAAGTTACATGGTCGTCTGCCGGAAGGCGCGACCGCCACTGACCTGGTGCTCACCGTCACGCAAATGTTGCGCAAGAAAGGCGTCGTCGGTAAATTCGTGGAATTCTACGGCACCGGACTTTCCAGCCTCACGCTTCCCGACCGCGCCACCATCGCCAACATGGCGCCGGAGTATGGCGCGACCATGGGCTTTTTCCCGGTGGACAGCGAAACCCTCGCGTATCTGCGCTTTACCGCGCGCGCCGAAGACCAGGTTCGATTGGTCGAAGCCTACACAAAAGAGCAAGGCCTGTTTCGCACGGATCAAACCCCCGATCCGATTTTCTCCGATCGCCTGGAGCTGGATCTGGCTAGCGTCGTCCCCACGATGGCGGGACCCAAGCGCCCGCAGGACAGTGTGCCGTTGACGCAAGCGAAGGCGTCGTTCGAAAAAACGCTCACCGCGCAATCGAAACACGTCAGCGTGCAAAACAATGGCGACAAATTCGACCTGGCGGATGGCTCGGTGGTAATCGCAGCGATCACCAGCTGCACCAACACTTCGAATCCGTCGTTGATGCTGGGCGCCGGGCTGCTGGCGAAAAAAGCTGTCGAGCGCGGGCTGAAAACCAAGCCCTGGGTGAAAACCAGTTTCGCGCCGGGCTCAAAAGTCGTCACGGATTACATCGAAAAAGCCGGCCTGTGGCCCTCTCTCAATGCGCTGCGCTTCAATCTGGTCGGCTACGGCTGCACCACGTGCATCGGCAATAGCGGCCCGTTGCCGGACGCCATCGGAAAAGCGATCAAGGACCATAATCTGGTGGCCGTTTCCGTTCTCAGCGGCAATCGAAATTTTGAAGGCCGCATCAATCCACTGTGCCGCGCGAATTATCTGGCCTCGCCGCCGCTGGTGGTCGCCTACGCGCTCGCCGGACGCATGGATTTCGATATCGTCAACGAGTCGCTGGGCGACGATCAATCCGGCAAGCCGGTCTATCTGCGCGATATCTGGCCGACGCCGGACGAAGTGGAAAAAACGATGCGCTCCTCCGTGACCAGCGAAATGTTCCGCAAGGAATACGCGGACGTCTTTAGCGGCGACGCACAGTGGCGCGCGCTGCCCATTCCCGAAGGTGACCTGTATGCCTGGGACGAAAAGTCCACCTACATCAAGCATCCGCCGTATTTTGAAAACATGCCGCTCGAACCCAGCGCGCTCGAGGATTTGCACGGCCTGCGTGCCCTGGCGCTGCTGGGCGACAGCGTCACTACCGACCATATTTCGCCCGCCGGCTCCATTCCTGCCGACACGCCCGCGGGACGATATCTAATCGCGCACGGCGTGCAGCCCAAGGACTTCAATTCCTACGGCGCGCGCCGCGGCAATCATGAAGTGATGATGCGCGGCACGTTTGCCAACATCCGCCTGCGCAATCTGCTGGCGCCCGGAACCGAAGGCGGTTGGACGATTCACCAGCCCGGCGGCGAGAAAATGTCTATTTACGACGCCGCCATGAAATATCGCGACCAGCATGTGCCGCTGATTATTTTCGCCGGAAAAGAATATGGCTCCGGCTCATCGCGCGACTGGGCCGCGAAGGGCACCATTCTGCTGGGCGTCCGCGCAGTGCTCGCCGAGAGCTTCGAACGAATCCATCGCAGCAACCTGGTGGGCATGGGGGTATTGCCGCTGGAATTTCTGCCGGGAGAGACACTCGCAACACTCGGTTTGTCGGGTCTGGAGATTTTCGCAATCGAAGGGCTGGCGGGAAATTTCGAGCCGCGCAAGAAGATGAAAGTTACGGCGCGCGACGCGCAAGGCAAGGAAACCCGCTTCAACGCTTTGGCGCGCATCGATACGCCGTTCGAGGTTTCTTACTACCAGCACGGTGGAATTCTGCAGTACGTGCTGCGCCAAATGCTATAGCCGACGCCCTAGCGCGTCACGTTCGTCGCAGCGCAGGCTCAGGCGCGGTGGCCGCTCCAATGCGGGTCGCCGTGGTCTTTCAAGCGCATGCGCAGAAACACCGGCGCCGCCAGCGCGAACACCACCGTAAACACCACGAAAAATCCCAGGCACGCCTGCCAGAATTCCGCGCCCTTGTGCCGCAGAAACATCAGCGCCAAATCCCCCAGGCCAAACGAAACAGCAAAAACCAAAATTGCAGAAACCGGCTTCGGGCGGAGCGCCGCTTGACAATGCGGGCATACCACGCCCGAAAACCCCGCGGGCGTCCAAAGTGCACTGGCGGGGATATGCTCGTTGCACTGCGGGCAGGTCATGGCGGAACTCCTCCCGTGCAAAAAATGGTTACGACCTGATGCTCGAGCTGGGCTGGCGCGCCGACGGGGCTAATCTACCACGAGTTGTACCGTAGTTGAATGCTGGAAGTTTCCGCCCGCTCCTTGGACTGTGATCTGAAAGGTCTGCGGGACAATGCCGCCGCCTCCGCCGCTACCACCGCACGCCACCATTACGCCAAGCAGCCCGATCAACGACAAGCACGCTAAGGCCATCCGCGCATGTGTGCGATCCGATGGCTTCAGCGCGGCGAACAAACTAAACATCGCGAACATTGCAGCGACGGCGAATGCGATTTGTGCGGGTTCGGTTTCCTGCAGCGTGCGCGGACTGTCGAAACCTGCTGCGGGCAACGTCGCAGTCGCCGGCACGGAAACCATTAATGCCACTGTAGCGCCCGCTGCGGAAGTGGTCGCCGGGTTCGGCACAAAGTTGCACGTGATTCCCGCAGGCGGACTGCTGCAGGAAAGCTGCACCACGCCGCCAGCATTGCCTACGGCGTTTAGATTCAACTGGTAACTTGCAGTTCCACCAGCGCTGATCGTGTTGCTGGCCGGAACTGTGGCGCCAAAAGAAAAATCGCAGGACGCGCCGACAGTACTAAACGTCAGCGTGTTCGTTGAGCCCAGCGCCGGATCGGAGACCGTCACCGGCATTCCACCGCCGCAGTTTAGCGCAGTGGCGGGCGCCGTCGCCGTCAGGCTCGTCGAATTGACGAACGTGGTCGGCAGCGCACTGCCGTTGAAATCGATCATGGATTGCGTCGTGAACCCGCTGCCCGTGACCGCCAACGGAAGCGAACCGGAGCCCACGACGGCCGCTGTCGGGCTTAGCTCGGTCAGCGCGTAGTTGGGCAGATTGGGCAGCAGCAAACTCCACAAGCCGCGCCCATGCGTCCCCGCCACCAGCGTGCGCGACGTATCGCGCAGGCGCAGCGCCAGCACTTGCGCATTCGGCAGGCCGGACTGCAGCACGCTCCAGATCGTCGCGCCCCCAGCCGTCGCGTTGGCGCTGGCGTAAACGCCGGAATCCGTGGCGATGTAAATCGTGTTGTCCGTCGCATCCGCGGGATCAATAACGATGTCGTTTACCGGAACGTCCGGCAGGTTGCCGTCCACCCGCAGCCACGATGCGCCGGAATTATTCGTAAAAAAAATATGCCCCAACCCGTCGCAACCGGCCATGCCCGGACAAGAAAAACCGGAATACGCTGCGAACGCTGTCTTCGGGTTGGCAGAATCCACCGCGACCGCCGTCACACTGCGCCCCGGCTGATTTGCTGCGTTCACCATGTGAATGTCGGTCGCGCCACTCAGCGCCAGCGACGACTGCCAGATTCGCCCGTCGGAAGTTCCCGCGTAAATTGCGTTCGAACTGCTCGGCGCCACGGTAATTGTGGTGACAAAGTTCACACTGTTGTCGCTCGTCAGGTCGGAAGTAATGGCGGCCCAGCTCGTGCCGCCATTGGTCGTCTGGTACAAGCGATACGTCCCGAAATATAAATTTTGGCTGGACTTTGTATCGAGCGCCAACGGAGGGATGAAATCGGCGTTGTCTGTGAAGTTAATCCCGCTGGTATCTATCGCCGGCCAGTTGATGCCATCCATGCCCGGAACGCCATTCAGAATATTCTTGGTCAGCGTGCCTGGCCCGCCCAGATAGCTGCACGCCGCATAAATTGTGCTGGGCGTTTGCGGATCAATCGCCGTGTAGCCGCCGTCGTAAGGGCAAGCCTCGGTGGCGCTCGCCACGAGCGAGCCGCTAAATTGCTGCACGTCGTTGCCTTGCGTGCCGCCGTAAATAATTTGATCGGTCGCGGGATGTATCGAGATCCCGGGATAGAACTGTGTCAAATTCAGCGATGTGTTGGCATTGCCGGTCTGGGTATTCAGGTCGGCCCAATGCTGATTGCCTGGCGCCGTCGCTGCGCTGAACGCATCTTGCGAAGCCCAGACGCCGCCGTCATTGCCTGCAAACATCGCCAGCACCGCGCCGCCGGATCCAAAGGCGAAATGCAGCGCGTGAATATCCACGTGGATCGAAGTCTCATTGCCGCTGCCGTCCGTGCTCACATCGCCCCAGGTGTTCCCGCCATCGAGTGAGCGATACAGCGACGAATTCCCGATTTTGATTTTGCCCGTGTGCGGCTGCGCGGAGCCGCCGGCAAATATCGTCTGCCCGGAAGTGCCGGGAACCACGGCGAGCTTCATATCGTAAAAACACTGCGGCGCGCAGAAATCTGGCAAATTCGAAGCGTTGGGAAATAGCGTAGCGAACGCCGCTCCGCTTCCGCTCTGATGAATTCCCGTCCCGGAGAGCACACCTAGAAGCGCGTCGGAATTCGTGCTGGCGTCGGCGATCGCGACGTACAGAATCGAAGTCGCCGGCGAACTGCCCGCAGCAATCGCCAGCGAAATGCTGCCGTACAACGACGGCGTAGACGCGCTGTCGAGGCCCGTCACACGATTCCAGGTCATTCCGGCATCCGACGAAACATAGACGCCGTTGCAAGGCGCGCTCGCGCATCCGGCTTGTGCATCCGCATCGCCGCTCAGGTCGCCCAGCGCTGCATAAACCGTTTGCCCCGAAGAATCGCTGGGATCAAACTTCACATCCGTCGCCGGATTGTAGGGAGGGCTGCTCGCTGCGCCGCCCGGCTGCACGCGGTTCCAGGTATTTCCGCCATCCGCGGAACGCCACACGCCCGAAGGCAGCGCTCCGCCCGCAGAAAATTCCGTTCCCTGCACCGCGGCCAGCACCACCGGATTCGATTGATGCGGTTGCACCGCCAGCGCCGCGATGTAAGGACCACTTGCGCCGGGTCCCTGCGCAGCGCTGCGCGTAAAAGTTGAATCCTGGGTCCAAGTCTGCCCACCGTCAGAGGAGCGCAGCACTCCCGCGCCGTAAAGACTGTCGTGCGCGTAGTTCGATTCGCCGGTGCCCACCAGAATCAGATTGCTCTGCGCGTGGCCGTTGAACATCTGGCAGGGTTGGGGAACCAATGCCAGCGCGCCCGTCGAAAGCGACGGCTGATTATCGGTGAGTGGTTGCCAGGTGACCGGGTTTCCGCTCAACGCGTTGAAGCTCACCCATACTCCGCCGTCCGCGCCGCCCGCATACACAGTGTTTCCCGTAGCGTCGCAGGGATCCGCGGCGAGCGCAGTCACTCGCCCAGAAACATTTCCGTAGAACACGGTGTTCGTCGTGGGCTGCGGGCCAAGCGGCGTCCAGGAATGCAGCGAAGGCGAGAGGTCCGGTTTAAGAGCGGCTGCATGTTCAAGAAAGGTGCCGTTCGCGCTGACCATTTTCCAGTTCTGCGCGAAGGCTTGCAGCAACAGGCTAGCGGGAATGTGGCCATTCGCGGAAGCGCGCTGCCGGAAAAACCATTCCGCGCGCCGGCGCACCGGCTCGAGCGAACCCCGTTCCCGCATGGCGCGCGACCGGCGCGACGAAATCTGCTGCGCCAGCAGCGGCGCCAGCGCGCTGCACAACATCACAGCGCACACAGCGCTGCGCAAGCCGCGGCGATGTTCCCGGCATACTTTAGCAAAATTAAAAAAAGCTCCGCCCGCGCCGCCCACCCCACCAACCCGGTCCGACAAGAATCACCACCCCGCAGCGGGCGTTATTGTAACCAAAAATTCGCGGGCTTGGGGGTTGTTTGTTGGCTATTTAGAGAGGTGACATCGCGCGGCGAATGAGTTTGACGCTGGAAGCAAGGCGCGTTGCTTGAGCGCGTGGAGTGGGCGTGTCGCAAGAACTAGACGCCAGCGCCCGTAGTACCAGAACGGCCCTCGGTGTTATTGTATGCGGCAGCGAACGTACAGGCGTCGCGGCCGCTAGAGTCGTGGCCACGCGTTTGTATCTTCACCCCGCATTTTGAAAAGGAGCGCATTGATGAAGCGAAAACTGAGTCTTTCGTTTGTGGCGCTGGCGGCATCGCTGCTGTTCGTTCTGTCCCTGCCGGTCTTGCCGCACAGCCATTCCGCAGCGGCGCAATCCGCGGCCCCGGCTCCTGCCAGCGGCGGCCTGGTGGATTTGAATTCAGCCAGCAAAGAGCAACTTGACGCCCTGCCGGGCATCGGCGCGGCGTATTCTCAGAAAATTATTGATAACCGCCCTTATCGCGCGAAGACCGACCTGCTGCGGAAAAAGGTCGTCCCCAAAGCCACCTACGACAAGATCAAAGATCTGGTCATCGCCAAACAAACACCGAGCAAGTAGCCGCCACAGCTTCGCCGTGCCGGATGCCGTTGTGCGGAACGGAATCCATCGCGCGGCGAGCGTGGCGAGCTTGGCGCAGCACGCCGCGCGGCGCGCTTCTCCAACCCATGAGCCTGACAGTCATATCCCTATCCCCGCTAGTCCCCACCGGCACCGAGCTAACCGCGATCCTGGTTGTCGTCAGTTTCTCTGCCGGCCTCAACGTCTATGCCACCGTGGGAATGCTTGGACTGCTGGCGCGCTTCAACGTCTTAGCGCTGCCGTCCGCGCTGCACCTGCTGCAGGATTGGAAAATTATCGCGATCTGCGGAGTGCTGTTCCTGCTGGAATTCGTCGGGGACAAGATTCCGGTTTTCGATCTGCTATGGAACGCAGCGCACACCTTCGTGCGGGTGCCGGTCGCGGCATTCCTGGCTTACGCCGCGACGTCGCAGCTACCGCAGTGGGAGCAAATCGCGGCTACTTTCGCGGGTGGACTGGTCGCGCTGGCCGCGCACGGCGGCAAGACGGCGGCGCGCGCCGCCATCCTGCATTCGCCCGAGCCATTTTCGAATTTCGCGTTGAGCTCGGCGGAAGACGCGCTCGTGATATTTCTGATGTGGATTGTTACGCGGCACCCTTACCTGGCCAGCGTGATAGTAATGCTGGCGCTCTGCGTGACCGCGATCTTGATTCGCTTCGTGGTGCATTCGTTGCGTGCGCTTTTCAGCGATGCGGAAGCGTCGTTGTTCTCGAGCGGTTCCGGCCATGCGCCGCATTAAAGCGCGCCAGCGCTTCATCTGCGCTCGATTCGATCGCTATCTCGATCAAAAAACTCTCCGGCTATTGCGGCGTCTTTTTCTTTCCAAACAAACCACCGAGGGCGCCAGCGGCTGCGCCGCTGGTACCGCCGCCGGGCACGGCACCCTTGGCCGCATTAACGGCGATTGATTTCGCATCAGGAATCACCTGCGGATTCGACGTAGTGCCCTGCACGATAAATGGAATTCCCTTGCTCGAGCCACCGCCGCCGCCACCACCGGCGAAAGCACCGATTGCTCCGCCTAACTTACCTCCGCCTGCACCTGCCGCACCCGCCATGCCGGTGAGCCCGCTCGCGACGCCCGAAAGATTCGCCAGCAGTTTAAAATTGAGCTGCCCTGCCGCGCTTACCGTTCCGCTTCCCGTAACCGTGCCGAGCGACGGCATCACCAGATTCAAACTATCAATTTTCGTTCCCGATGGATCTTTTCGCACGGTCGCGCTCAGCGTTTGAATATCCGTATCCGAGCCGCCACCGCCGCTGCCACCACCGCCAAGTCCGGGAATGGAACCCAGCGCCCCCAGCTTCGATTTCAAGCTGAATCCCGCCAGCTTCGCGTTCGACAGATTTATCGGCCCGGAAATTACCAGCTTGTCCGCGGGGCCGCTCACCGTCAGATTCGCCGTAAGTGCGCCACCCTGCAGCTTCGATCCGGACGGCACGACGACTCCAACCGCTGGCAAAAAACCTTCCAAATCCGACACCGGCATGGCCTGTGCGTTTAACCGCATATCCAATTTGGCCCGCTCCGTCGCGGTGTTGTAGCCGCCGTTCAACCGTGCCAGCGCATTGCCGATGTGAATGTCGCCCTGGTTCAAATTTCCCGATTGGCTCTTCAGATCGTACGTCGTGGCGTAATCAACATTCAGTGGAACGGACGAAGGCTGGCCCGCCGCGGAAAGTTTCAGCTTCGTCGCCTTCACCGTCCCTTTGGAATTCAGCTGGCTGCCGTCGGAATTGAGCTCGCCCTTGAAGTCCACCACGCCGCCGATTCCAGAAGAAGCATCCAGAAACCCGGTGCTGCCCAAATCCAAATGTTGCAATTCCACCGTGGCGTTCAACGGGGTCAGCGATGCATCCGTCGCATTCATCGGCCCCGCCTTACCCTCTAGTTTCAGCGCGGAATTTCCCGGGCCAGTGGCCGTCAGCTTGAATGGAAATTGCGACGTGTAGGAAAGATCGGAAGCTTCCAGATCAACGTTCTGGTAGATGCTCGGTTTGGCACTGGAGCCGGCGGCGCTCAGGATGATTTTTCCATTCTCGATACTGAGTTTCCCCACGCTCATGGCTTCGGCGCCGGGAGCGCCAGCGGAGTTCGACGCGGCAGCCGGTGCTGGATTGTTGCCTGCGCTCTTCGCGGCGCCCAGGCTCGAATAGTTCCACGTTCCGTTCGAAGCGTGGATCAGATTGACTTCCGGATCTTTCACAGTGAGCGAACGCACCTCGAGCTTCTTCGAAAAAATCAGCGGCAGCAGCTCGACACCCACGCTTAAGGACTTGGTCGTCAAAAACGGCGACTTACTGAATGCTGGATCGTCCGCAATAGAGACATCTGTAACCGTTACGCCGCCCGAAAAGATCGAGAGGCTGATATCGCCGATCCCGACTGGGCGGCCTAGCGCCGTGGCCAACTGTGTTTCCAGCGTAGGTTTAAATTGGTTGGCGTTGACGAAAAGCGGCAGAGCTAGAACAATCACAAACAACAGCACAACGACGGCACCGATAATCACGAGGGGCTTTTTTTTCATGGCGAGCCTCCAAAAAAAGAGCGTTCTGCAACGCGCCGAGGCCATGGGTTGGCTCTCGACCGGCCCAGCGGCCGAGTGGGAGGCGCCCATCATACCTCCCGTTCGCCGCATCCGACAATCGCGATGTTGGTAGCACGCGGCCGCGCGCTGCTGCAGCCGGAATGCGCGCGAGGTGCGACGAGAAGCGCGAAGGATCCTCAGACGCTTTCCGCCGCTCGGCGCGCGACCACCCGCTACGAATTCGTTAGGGTGCAGGACCAATCCGTGCTATGTTTGGGCTGCGTTTGTTGCTCTTGTAACACCTTTAGATTCGATTGAAGGGGCTGCAAGTTCACACTTGCGGCCTCTTTCGCTTTACGGCTGGAGGCGGTCGAGAAGCAAACAAATAGCTTAAAAAGAAGGAAGTAAATCAGTGAGAGAACAAGGAACAGTAAAGTGGTTCAATGCCAGCAAGGGCTTCGGATTCATCCAGCGCCAGTCCGGCGAGGACGTTTTCGTCCACTTTTCGGCCATTCAGGCGGAAGGTTATAAGTCGCTGAACGAAGGGCAAGCGGTTGAGTTCGAAGTTACCCGTGGACCGAAGGGTCTGCAGGCAGCGAACGTCACTAGCCTCTAGTCGAAGAGGGGCGAGCCGGCTTCCGCCGGTTCGCCCTTTTTTTTCGCACGCGCAACATCGGTCTTAGGAGCCTCGTTGAAAGCACTTCCCGAAGGGCAGTACATCAAGCACTTCCAATATGGTTTGGGCGTCATCACCGAATCCGATAACGACCGCACTTCGATTGACTTCGACCTGCACGGCATGAAGAAGTTTGTCACCAGCATCATGGTGGTCGAAATTGCCGAAGGCACACCGCCGAAGCGCAAGCGTGCCAAGCGCGTGAAGAAAGTCGCGGCGGTGGCTGCAGCGGCCGCCGGAAAATGAGCAACAACAACAGCGTCATCGTGCAGTTCGTCGGTTTTGAAGCCAAGCCCCAGGGCCGTGAATATACTTTCACCGTTCGCGAAACCGCGACCGAACCGCGCGAATTCACTTTGACCATTCCGAACGAAGCGTTTAACACGCGCCGCGTGCGTTTTCAGGATGCGCCGGACATCTGCTCCCACCGCCTGCACTTGGAGCTTGCCGCCACCGAAAACCACCCCGCCAAGACGCATTTCCATCTGACCGACGCTGAGCTGGAAGCCTACCGGACCTCCCACATGCAGAAACCCCCGAAGTATCCCTACGCGCCGAAGAAAGACGATCAAGAAGCGTAGTCTTCTCTGGATGTGGTAGAAGTTCCTGCCCTCTCGGAATCGCCTCCCCATTTCTGGTTATTCTCTGGGTTGAATCGTTAAGCCTTCCTCAGCCGAGCGCCGATCTTCCCTCGCGGCCTAGGCGATCCTGGTCACCACCCGCCGCGCCGCCAGGGAAATCATCAATCGCGTCACCCCGCTGAAGAAAATGCTGATACCCACCAGCGTGCCGACGACCCATTCCGTGCTCGATGGCCACGTCGCCCAAATCATTCCGCCAAGGAGCAGCGTCACAATCCCGTCCATCAGGAACCAGCCCGACCCGGCAGCGGGCCGGTGCTGAAAATAGAGCACGATCTCGAACACTCCCTCGATCAGTAAATAAAACGCCAGAGCCAGGGTCAACGTAGCCAGCCCGCGCGCTGGATGATCCAGCAAGTAAATCGCGACGCACAAATAGAGAACCCCCAGCAACACTTTCAGCAGCACGCTTCCAGTGCGCCGCGTGAACCATGCAAACACAAAATGTGCCACCGCCGCGAATAGCAGCATCCAAGCCAGGAAAATATTTACGGCGAGGCCGGCCTCCAGCGGCATGGCGATCGCCAGAATGCCGGCCACAATCATCACCACGCTCACAAAAATGGACCAGCCCACCGCTTTTTTCGCAATGTCTGAAATATTGGGATCGCTCATCATCGTCCTCCCGCGCGTTCTTGCGCCTCGTAGCGCCTAGTGGCGCATCGTCGCACCGCTCCCGGCATCCTTATATCACTACTCGCCGCGGTTCGGCGATATGGCCACTGTTTGCGAAGTATGCGCACGCTCGCCGTGAAGCGATCCGTCCCGCGCGCCCGGAGTGGTTCGCCGTGATGGACCGCCGCAGCCAACACATCTCGTGATATGTTTGCCTCAATGCCGCGCACACTTTCGCATCCGCTCAGGCGCCCTTCTTGACGCAGCACAGCCACGCCAACCCGGCCACCCGAGCTGAAAACGAAATCGTGCAGAGCAATCCGCAAACGGAGCCGCAGGTCCCGGTGCTCGCACAGTCCGTCGTCTTCGTGCGGCGACACGCATTGCGCACACTGGCGATCTCGGCCGCCGTCCTCGTGCCCGTTTTCTGGCATCGCAACATCGCCGCCGGGGACCTCGGCAGCCACCTCTACAATGCATGGCTCGCGCAACTCATCCGCCACGGATACGCGCCCGGCCTGTGGCTTGCGCCGCGCTGGAACAACGTGTTGTTCGACTATCTTCTGGTCGGCCTCGGCCGCTTTGTCTCCCTGCAGGCCGCCGAAAAAATTGCGGTGTCGCTCGCCGTACTGATTTTCTTCTGGGGCGCGTTCGCCTTCGTCTGCGCCGCCGCCCAACGCGCGCCCTGGCTGCTCTGCCCCGTCATCGCCATCTTCTGCTATGGCTATTCCTTCCAGATGGGCTTCCTGAATTTTTATATTTCGCTGGGCCTGGCGTTTTTCGGTATTGCAATTTTCTGGCGTGGCCGCAGGTGGGAACGCCTGATCCCCGTCGCGCTCGCGCCGCTTGCCATGCTCGCACATCCGCTAGGCTTCGCATGGCTGGTTGCCGCATCGGCATACGTCGCGATCGCCGAAGCGATTCCCCGGCGTTATCAATTGTTCCTGGTGGCTGCGGCGGGCGCGGTGCTCTTCGGCGCGCGCTATTATTTTTGGCACCACGATATCGTGCAGGCCCGCGACGACCCCTTTTATTTTTTCAACGGCTCAGATCAGCTTCTACTGTTCGGCCCGCGCTACGCGATTCCAGAATTCGCGCTGCTGGTTTTCATCTTCGGCGCGCTGGCCAAGGATTTTTTCAGCCGCCCGTGGGGGAAGTTTCGCTGGCAAGATTTCGCGCTGCCGCTTGAGCTCTACGTCATCGTCGCGCTGGGGGTAATCCTGCTGCCCGATGGAATCCGCTTTCCTTATCAGCCGTCCGCGCTCGCGCTCTTGACCGAACGCCTGACCTCGGTTTCCGCCGTGCTGCTCTGCTGCTTGCTCGGTGTCTTGCAGCCGCGCAAATGGCACTTGCTCGCGGGCGGCGCGATCGCAGCAATCTTTTTCGCGTTTCTGTATCAGGATACGAGCGTCATCAATCGCATGGAGGCGCAGGTCGAGCAACTGGTGCGCACCGTGCCGCGGAATTCGCGCGTTCTAGCGACGATTAAGCCGCCGTTCCCGGAATCGCGCGGCCTGGTGCAACACATCGCCGACCGCGCCTGCATCGGCCACTGCTTCAGCTATGGAAATTACGAGCCGGCCTCAGCCCAGTTCCGCGTGCGCAGCACGCCGCACAACCTCTACGCAATGTTTAGCTTCGATTCTGCTGTGAATATGGAAGACGGCTCATACGAACTTCAGCCCGAAGATTTGCCGGCCTATCAGGTGTATCAATGCAGCGCGGACCAAGTGCAATTGTGCATCCGTCCGCTAGCAGCCGGCGAAATGAACGATGACCTGGGAATTCATCCCGACGAGGAACAGTAACTGTACGTGCAGAAAATATCCGCCCCGCAAGCCGCGTCGTGAACACGTCGGCGGAAACCTACGGGAGCCCTGCGAGATGGGCGCGAAGCGCGAAGGCCTGTTCGCCGACAAACTGACCGCCCAGGATGCGTACCTTGCAGCCAAGCGCCACATTCCTCGCGTCCAGAATTTTCACTTTGGTTCCGCATTCTACCAGCAGCAGTTTTTCGCCCGCCACCAGAAGAGAAATCCCCAGATCGTCCTTGGCCAATTCGCAATCGCGCATCTCGCGGAGAATTTCCTCCGTGACCGGCAGCAGTACGTAGTTGCCGCCCGCATCATCGCGGATCGTGGCCACTTGCCCGACCCATTCTGAGCGGGGCTCAGCCTCAGCGGCGATACGCGCATCGCTGGCAGCAACAGAAGAGGCAGCCTTCACTGCCGCGTCCGCATGGACCCTTTCCACAGCTCCGATGAAACGATAACCTCGACGCGGTAGCGTCTCAATGTAACGCGGATTCTTGTGCGAATCGCAGAGTGCGCGGCGCAGTGTCTGGATCGCCGCGTTCACGCCGTGCTCAAAATCAACGAACGTGTCGGCTGGCCACAGGCGGCTCTGCAATTCCTTTCGCGTAAGCAGTTCGCCGGGCTGTTCCAATAGCAGCGCGAGGATCTGAAAAGGCCGGCCAGCCAGACGGATCTTCCGGCCGTGTTTGCGCAGTTCGCCCGTGCGGAGGTCAACATGGTAGGCGTCGAAGCACAGCCTACCTTCGGAAGGGAGTTCGTCGCGCATCACCGGAAGCTGGGGGCGAGCAGTGTACTGCGGGCACGAACAGAACTCAAGCCGGCGCGCCCCGAGTCATATAAGCTGCTTCGTTTTCATTCTAATACGGCTTTATCTTCCATTTACCAACAAACGACCTCGGTTGCATTGAACGATGTAGCGTTTGGGACGAAACTGCGCGTGCATTGCGGAAATGAGGATGAAATCAGGATCGTGAACTCAAAGATTGAAAGCCAGAAGGAGAGGAAAATGAGAAGCACGACGGTAGTGAAGCTTTCCCTATACACAGCGGCTCTGGGACTTGCGTGCATGCTGCCGGTAACGGCGCGCGCGCAATCCGAAGTGATGCCGGACTCTTTCGCATTCTCCGCCGATGAAGCGACGGCTCCCCGACCCGTGCGGATGGCAGAAGTGGACGACGTGAACCAGACGCAGGACGATTTTCAGGGCAAAGTTACGTTGCCCTACAACGCGAAGTGCGCCGGCAAGAACTTGAAAGCCGGAGAGTACTTGCTTTCCGTGAAGCTGGATGCAACCGGCCGCGTGGTCAGCATCCACGGCAACGGCGCGGACATGAACATTCGCGTGCGCGAAGTGCCGACCCATCGCCGGGCCAGCCAGAGTTCATTGCTGGTGCGAAATTCGGGCCACGACCGCACGCTGGCGGCGGTGTCCGTCGAAGGGCTGAACGCAATGTTTTACCTGAGCACCAGTGCAAGCCAGGCCCAGACGGAACGGTTGCCGATCTCGTAATTGGTGAGACACCAGCCCACCCCGTTGGCGTGCGCGGCGCCAACGGGCTTCCGTGTTTTTAAAGAACGCTCCGCTTTTCGCATTTTCTTATCTCGCCACCGATCCTCACAAACGCAATGGATTCCGGCCAAGCCCCTCGCAAACGAGCGTCTGTTTCAGCGCAGGATGTCCGCGAAGTTTGCGTCGCGCCAGGCAAGTTGATCCGCTCGTCGCGTGGCGTTAGGAATGAACCAGCCGGAATTGCGAGCCGCGCTCCGCTGCGGTATCCTGCTAGGCGCATAGCGACCCAAACAACGGAAGCCCCCGAGGAAACGAGATGTGGATTTCGCGAACTGGAATTTCCCGCGCCTACATTCTAGGACTGGTGGCCCTGCTGATGAGCGCCTCTCTTTTTGCAGCCTCTAGCATTTACGAATTCACGCTTCCTTCGATTGACGGCAAGCCGCTGCCTCTTGCAAATTTCAAAGGCAAAGTAGTGCTGGTGGTAAACGTCGCCAGCCGCTGCGGCTTCACTCCGCAATACAGCGCGCTGGAATCCACCTACGAAAAATACAAAGACCAGGGCTTCGTGATCCTCGGCTTCCCTGCCAATAATTTCGGCAGCCAGGAACCGGGCACAAACCAGGAAATCAAGACTTTCTGCCAGACGAAGTACAGTGTCACCTTTCCCATGTACGCCAAGGTTTCCGTAAAGGGCGACGACCAGACTCCGCTTTACGCCTATCTAACCACAAAGGCCAATCCCGCGCTCGCCGGCGATATCAAATGGAATTTCACGAAGTTTCTGGTGGACCGCAACGGAATCGTCGTCCAGCGCTTCGAGCCGGACGTCACACCGGACTCTCCGGAAGTGATCGCCGCAATTGAGAAAGCTCTAAAGCAGTAGAGGGGCTAACCAGAGTCCTGCAAAAGAGGGGGCGCGCCTACTGCCGATAAAAAACCCTACCCATGTCATCCCGAGCCCGCGAAAGCGGGCGAGGGGTCTGCTTTTCTGCTCGGGCGGCGAGGAATTGTGCGGTGCTACGGCAACAGTCCGAACACCGCGACACCATTGGGCGTCCCGACGTAAACTTTCCCGTTCGCAATCATCGGTGTAATAAATTTATTGTCCACAAAATGATCCCGGTTATTCGCGGCTTGATTGCTGTTGTACAATTCCGTCCCCAGGTTCGTGGCGTCGTAGGCGTGTAACACTCCTCCCGCGTTTCCGCCCCCGTTATTCTCCACCGCCCACACAATCCCGTTCGCATCTCCGTTCGCAGAAATGCTCGGCGTCGTTCCCGGATATCCGAAGCTAGTCGCGCTCATCGAGCTCGCAGGCGTGCTCAGCTTCGCGTTCGCAATCGAGAATGCTCTCAGGTGATCGCTGACCGCGCCGTAATACACCTTGTTATTGAAATAAGCCGGCACCGACCACACGCCGCCGCCCAGTCCGCTTGAATCAATTTCCTGGTAGATCGCGCTGTCGTTATTCGTATTGAATTTACCCATCAGATCGCGATTGGCCACATAGATATGGCCGTCCTTGCCGGCGCCCACTGCCAGATGCCATGTGTTGCCCTGCCCATCCTGCAAATCAGGCAACAGGATCTCACCGCCGGAGCCCAGGTCTTGGTCCGCGTCCGATTCCGAATCAGTATTGGACATGGTGAAATAGTCCGCGACGCTCAGGCTGCCGCTCGCCGTCGAAATCTTGATGAATCCGTTGCCGTAATCGCCGTGCTCGGGGAATCCGTTGCTGTTGAGAGTGTCGTCAAACGTCCCGTTGCCGTCGAGAAGGTAAATGTTGCCCGCAGCATCGGCCGCGGGCCCATCGCCCGACATCCAGATCGCGCCGTCGCTGCCATTGGGCGTCACGTCCAGTACGCCGCTTTGCGCGAGGGTCTTTTCGTTGTAGGCAATCACCCAGCCCGTGTACGGCGCATCGTCGCAATGCGAAGCCCACGTGGTGTAAATCACGCCGTTCAGCAGCAGCAATGCGGCGCGGTCCTTATACTGTTTGGGATCAAACGTCGTCGTGCCGTTCGTCGTTGGGAATGTCGCTTGCATCGTCACCGGGCTGCCGCTGGTTTCTGCACCGCTCACGATGTCGAGCGCATGCAGGCGCTGATGATACGTACCATTGTTATCGAGGGACATCGCCACCACAAAGATCTCGCCGTGCGTGCCGGCGCTTAAGTCAATCACGGGCGTCGAAGTAATTCCGATGATCGGCGAAACCTGTCCGCACCCGCGATTGTCGCTCGCGGTTTCGTTCGCGCCCAGCACCGATACGTGCCACAACTGCGCGAAAGTATCCGCATCGAAGGCGTAAACAGAATCATTCTCGGTGACTACGTACACCACATCGTGCACACCGCCCCCGAGCGTAAGATTCGCGACGAACAGCGGCTCCGCATCCACGCCCCCATCTACCGACATATTGCCCACTATTCCGAAATTCGCAGACTTCACATTGGCGGTCGTCAGCGTGCTCTCGCTCAGATTCTGGCCGGTGCGTGCCACGTCGTTGTGATACGTCAACACGTTCACTGTGCTGGCCTGCACCGCATTCACGGTCAACGTCACGGTCTGGCTGGTAGCAGTGCTCACCGCATTGGTCACCTTGACATAGATTTGCGCGCCCGTCTGTCCGAGCGTCGTTTGCGAAATCGTGTAGGTGCTCGAATTCGTGCCGACCGCACCACCATTCATGAACCATTGATAGGTCAACGGCGCCGTACCAGTCGCCGTCACTGTGAACGTCGCCGATTGTCCGACCGTCACAGTTGCGTTCGTGGGCTGTTGCGTAATCGCCGGAGCAGTCGGCGCAACTGAATTTACGGTGAGAGTCACGGTGTTGCTCGTCACGCTTCCCGTCGCGTTGCTCACTTTCACGTAAATCTGCGCGCCCGTTTGCCCAGTGCTCGCCTGCGCGATCGAGAACATGTTCGAATTCGTTCCGGCCGTCGTGCCATTCATGAACCACTGATAAGTTAACGGCGCCGTGCCCGTCGCCATCGCCGAAAATGCCGCACTCTGCCCCGCCGTCACGGTCACGCTCACTGGCTGTTGCGTGAGCGTCGGCGCAGTCCCCGTAGCAGTCACGGTCAACGTCACCGTCGCGCTCGTCGCTGACCCGCCCGCATTTGTCACCACCACATAAATCTGCGCACCAGTTTGCCCGGTAGCGGTCTGCGCGATCGAGAACGCGCTCGAATTGGTTCCTGCAGCGGCGCCATTCATGAACCACTGATAACTCATTGGCGCGTCGCCGCTCGCGGTCACCGAAAATGTCGCTGCTTGTCCCGCCGTCACCGTCTGGCTCGCAGGCTGCTGCGTGATCGTCGGAGCCGCGGTGGCGGGATTAGTCTTGGGAGGAGTGCCGGCGTATCCGCAGGCAAACAGGGAAATGCACATCCCCGTCAGCAGCGCGCATAGCAGTGAATTTCTGGGAATTCTCAAGTAGCAGACCTCGCTGATTGTCTGAAAGTACCGTGCACGAGAGCGACCAATCCTGCGACGCGCGAACCGAACGGCTGCCAAATCAATGACTCGTCGCGCGCTCAACCCGAGAAAGCCGATTTCACTGATTCTACCCGCGGGATGCGCCACAAACACCTGACCTGCAGTGCAGGTTCGGAACAGTGTCCGGATCTGCAGCAACGATTTTCAGCCCGCCACTTGCTCACACTTTCAGAGTACTTTCCGATGGAGAGTTCACAGCCCTCCGTCAAGCCAACACACAACCCGTCTCGTTTCATCGATTTATCCGGGCAGGAGTATGCGTTTCAGCAGTCCACCGGGCAATCCGTGTTTCACAGTATAAACGGAGTGTACTCAATACTAGGCGCCGGTCGCGGATTCCGAAAGGGAACTTTAGCGGCCTCAAATCCGCCGACAGAAAAAGGGTTCACGTCGACGCCAGCAGGAAAGCCGAATTCCGCGTGCCGCAGAAACGCAAATTCGCTAGTGCTTGGTCGCCAGCACCACGGCTGAAAGCACCGCAATGTAATGACAGATGCTACCAGCCATCACGAACACATGCCAGATCGCGTGGCCATAGCGCAGCCGTGGCGCCGCGAAAAACGCCACACCGATCGTGTACATCAACCCGCCCGCAACCAACCATGCAATTCCGGGCGCCGAAACGTGCGCCCATAGCGGCTTCACCGCAATGATCGCCAGCCATCCCATCGCTAGGTATACCGCCGTCGAAAAAATCTTGAAGTGATCCACGAACCAGAATTTCAGCAGGATGCCCGCCATCGCCAGCCCCCATATCACGCCCAGCAGCGACCATCCCCAACCGCCGCCTAAATTCACCAGCAGAAAGGGCGTGTACGTCCCGGCAATCAGCAGATAAATCGCGCAGTGATCGAAAATTTTCAACGCGGGTTTGAAACGCGGCGACGCGATTCCGTGATACAGCGTGGAGGCGGCATACACACAGACCAACGTGCTGCCGTAAATCGCGCAACTCACAATGCGCAGCGCGCTGCCGTGCATCACCGCCAGGGTGAGCAGCACCGCGAAGCCGGCAATGCTCAGCACCAGGCCGACGCCATGCGTGATGCTGTTCACCAGTTCTTCGGCGTCGATTCGTATTGGGTTCTCGCGAGCCATGTTCGTCCCGCACGACTATTCTTCGCGCTCGCGACGCAATAAGCAATCGTACCTTTGGATCGCATTCATTCGCTGGAAGATACGCGCGGGGAGAAATGACGCGGTACCGAATTGCTTCTGACTTTGTAGCGGCGCACTTCAGTGCGTCATCCGTGGTGTAACGCGGACCGACGGGCTTTACGGCTCGAATGCGGTAAGATCGGGCGCTTTCCTGACAAGCATGGCTCTCCCGCTATCGCACTTCTATCTATATAAGGTACGCGTCCCGCACTATTTTGGATGCTTGCAATACGGAGGGTCTTTCGTTGAATCGTCAGCGCTTGCTGGAGCTGTGTCCGCCATCCGGCGAGAAATTCTGTTGACGCAGCAGCGTAACGAACGCCGCCGCGGCTCGCGGCAGAGTACGGTCGCGCCGGTAGACCAAGCCGAGCTCTCGGGTGAGCTGCACGTCGGAAATAGGAATGAGTTTCGCTTCGCCCGAACGCACTTCGTCCTTGGCAAAACTCTCGCTGATGATCGAAACTCCCAGCCCCGCCGCCACGAACCGCTTGATCATTCCCACGCTCGCAAGCTCCATCGTAATCCGCAGTTTCGAGCGGTACGGCCGGAAAAGCTTGTCGAACAATTGCCGCGTGTAGCCGGTCTTCGGCAGAATTTGCGGCTGTTCCGCAATTTCGCTGAGCGTAACGCCCTTGGCGCGCGCCAACGGATTGCTCGCGCTCACCATCAGCATCAGCCGGTCCCGAAAGATGGAATGGACTTTCAAGCTGGGCGATTTCACAGGCAGCGTCACGATCCCCACGTCCACCGTGCCGTCTTCGATTTTCTCAATCACCTTCCGGCTGAAGTTCCGGTAGATGCTGATCTGCACAGCCGGAAATTGCCGATGATAAGCAGCAAACAAATCGGGCAGCACGTACAGGCACGTCGCTTCATTGGCGCCAATATTCAGGGTGCCGCGCGGCGAAGTGGAGAGATCAGACACCGCGCGCAGCGATTCTTCCTTCAAATTCAGCAGCCGGTTCGCATAAACGATCAGCGCTTCCCCGGCCGCCGTCAATTTCACCGTCTTGCCGACGCGATCGAAAAGTTTTTGCCCGTATTCCTGCTCCAGTTGGCGGATCTGCGCGCTGACCGCGGGCTGCGAACGAAACAGTTTCTGCCCGGCTCGCGAAAAGCTACCGAGCTTCGAAATCTCCAGAAAAGTAGTTAGGTGATCGAAATCCATATTTTGAGTACAGGATTATAGCAGACCAAACGCGATGCACGCATTTCAATCGGTCACTAGGGCCTAGCAGCCGCCGGCGCCGCCAGCTGCGCGCGAATCGTCGTGAAATGCCGCGCCGGCAGAGGCTCGCGCAGCGCGCCCACGAATATCGGATTCGAAAGGATCCACGGCACGTCCGCCCTCAACAAAGGGTGCGCCGTCAGAAAAACCTCCACGCGATACACGCCAACACCGGCATCTTCCCAATCCAAATGATCGCCGGCAACGTCGCGCACCACCGCGCCATCCTTCTTCAATACCATTCGCACCGCTTGCTTTCCTGCCCGCACTTCCACGTGCAAACTCGAAGAAACCGGTGCATCGCTGCCGCTGGGAAAATCCCGCCAACCGTCATGCGCCGAAAATTCAAATCGCTCCGGCTCGCCCGCTCCTCGCACGCAATTGAAAAAATCTCCGCGACGCACCGCGGCTTCTGGATCAGACTCATAACGCCGCGAAATTCCCATCCCCACAAACGAAAACGTGTCCGCATAAGATGGCACTCTCATCGAAAACCACGAACCCACGCGAAATCCTCCATGAGCATCCGACGCCTCAAATCCCCAAATCCTTTCCCGCTGCAGAAAGCTATCCCAGTGTCTCAGCGATTCCGCGGGCACTGCGATGCTCTTCAAAAAATAATAGTGAGAAAAAGGATAGTACATGGCCAGCCGCAGCCGCTCGAGCCAGGACGCGCCACGCAAGCAAGTAAACAGATTCAGCACCTCAATCCCGCCCGGCCGTAAATCGCTATCCCAATAACGCCAGCCATAATCCGGATCGTCCGGATAAGCCAGCACCGGGAAACCTCCCCACTCTCGCGCGTCGTCCATCGCTTCCGGCGGAAAAGACGACAAGCGGAATCCCGGCGCCTCCTGCGCGCCGAAAAAAGTCAGATGGCCATCCGGCAGACTTGCCTCCGACCCGCCGACGATCTCCACGCCATCCATGGTTTCCCGAAAACTGGACGATGCCAGGTTCGGACTGCCGTGATCCGTCAGCAGCACCAGACTCACC
>DATNLN010000117.1:0-36870 GCA_035602855.1 Candidatus Acidiferrales bacterium | reverse complement strand
GCGGTTATCAGCGAAATCGACGGCGTCGTGAAGTACGGCGAAATCGTCAAGGGCCAGCGCAAGATTTACGTCGAAAGCGAAGACGGCAAGGGCGTCGCGCAGACCATCAAGGAATATTCCATCTCGCGCGGCGTGCACATCAACGTGCAGGAAGGCGAACACGTTGCGGCGGGCGAACCGTTGATTGACGGTCCGCTGAATCCGCACGATATTCTCGCCGTGCTCGGTGAAAAGTACACGCAAGCGTACCTAGTGAACTCGATTCAAGAGGTTTACCGGTTGCAGGGCGTGAACATCAACGACAAGCACATCGAGTGCATCGTCCGGCAGATGATGCGTTGGGTGAAGGTCGAGGACGTGGGCGATACAACGTTCCTTCTCGAGGAGCAGGTGGACAAGTTCCGCTTCCGCGAAGAAAACGATCGTGTGATCCGCGACGGCGGGCGGCCTGCGACTGGGCGTCCTTTGCTCCTCGGCATCACCAAGGCGTCGCTGTCCACCGATTCGTTCATCTCCGCGGCCAGCTTCCAGGAGACCACCCGCGTGCTTACCGAAGCGGCGATCTCCGGTAAGGTGGATTACCTGCGCGGCTTGAAGGAAAACGTGATCATGGGCCGGTTGATTCCCGCGGGCACCGGTTTGGAGCGCTACCGCAACATTCAGCTCCTCACCGAAATCCCCAAGGAAGAGCCGGAGTCCATGGAGCCGGAGCTTACGCCGGAAGAAGCGGCGGCGCTGGATTTCCTGCGCAAGGATACGGACGCGGTGGCCGAAAGCTAGACGCAATTTGCAATACAACCCTGGCGGCGCGCGATTTGCGGGCTTTCAGGCCAAGGGAAAGCAAAGAGGCGCTGCGATTTTTCTGCAGCGCCTTTTTTTTGGAGGGGCGGGTAGGTGACTGCTCCTCTTTCCCGATTGTACATAGCGCGAGGATTTCGTCCCGTCAACCTGGCCTGGCGGACTGTTATGTAACTTGGCATACACCGTCTCTTTCTTTTCCTCTTAGCGCGCACACTCAGTAAAATCGATGGGAGAATGGAGTATTGTGGCTTTCTCCGTGGAGAAGGCGCGCGGATACCCGCATGTCCAAACGACCCTCAGATCAATCGCCCTCACCGGCGTCAAATCCCGTGCTTCAGCCAGCGACCGAACTGGCGCTGCCGACGGCGGCCGCGGGCGCTTCTACCGAAGCGCAGTTCCGGAAGCTTGTAGAAGTGATTTCCCGCTCGCAGCTGAATTATCGCGAACTGATCGACAGCCTGGACCACGCGGTCTTCACGATTTCGCTCGATGGTGAGATTCGCGTCGCCAATCTCCGCTTCGTGAAAATTCTGGGTGTCTCGTTTCAGGATCTGATCGGCCACCGCCTGGATGAATTCATCGCTGTTCCCACCATGGCCGACGCTATCAGCGGTCGCGCTGCCTTTCTTGAAAAGGGCCACTGGGCGGGACGAATTGCGATTCAGCTGAAAAGCGATCCGCGGCGCCGGTTCTACGATTGCTGGCTGCAGGCGCTGACCGACGACGAGCACGTCACCTCGATCAGCGGCTGGGTGCGCGACGTCACTTCGCAACACGAATCGGAAATTCGCTTTACCGAACTTTTCGAGTCGCTGCGCGAAGGCATTTTCTTCACCACTCCTGAAGGCGCGCTGCTCGATGCCAATCCTGCGCTGGTGCGCATGCTGGGATACGAAAGCAAAGAGGAACTGAAGAAGCTCAATTTCCGCGACATTTACGCCGAGCCCGCGCAACGTGACGCACTGGTGCATCAAGTCGTGTATCAAGGCGCGGTGCAGGACGTTGACGTGATCTACCGCCGCAAAGACGGATCGCTCATCCACTGTCTCGCTTCCGGATTCGCCAGTCGCGACACATTTGGCCGCACCATCCGCATGCAGGGCACGCTGGTGGACATCACCGAGCGCATCGAAATCGAAGCGCGCCTGCACCGGGAACAGGAATTCGTGCGGCGCCTGGTGATCAGCTTTCCAGACATGATCGCGGTGATGGATTTTGAGGGACGCTTCACCTTCGTCAGTCCGCGTGTGGAAGATATTTTGGGACATCCGGCCCAGGAACTGGTGGGCCAGCTGCTGAGCGAACAAATTCACCGCGACGATGTGCCGCAGCTGCGTGAAGCTTTTGGCAGGCTGATGAGCGGCCGCATCGCCAACGCGCAGTTCGACTACCGCACGAAGCACGCCGATGGTTCCTGGCGCTCCATGCGCGCCAGCGCCAGCCCGCTCTATGACGCGGCCGGGAAAATCAATGGCGTGGTGGCCTCGGCGCGCGACGTCACCGACTCCAAAACCGTGGAAAAGCAGAATCTGCAGAGGGAGAAGCTCGCGGCCATGGGCGAAATGATGTCCGGCGTGGCGCACGAGCTGAACAACCCGCTTACCGCGATTCTGGGTGTCAGCGATTTATTGCGCGAACGCGCCCCGGACGACGCGACGCGCCGCCAGGCGGAAATCATACTGAAGCAGGCGCGGCGCGCCGCCGTGATCGTGCAGAACCTGCTGGCCTATGCACGGCCTTCGGCGCTGGCGCGTAAGAAAATGCGGCCGGAAGAAGCGCTGCAAGCAGCGATCGACCAGCAGCGCCCTGCGCTCTCGCAGAAAAATATTTCGATTGAGCTCGCGCCCGTGCCCGCGGGGCTGGCTCTGGAAGCCGACCCCAAACTCTTGCATCAGGTCTTCGTGAATTTGATCGTCAACGCTGAGCAAGCGATCACCAGCCACGGCGAGCGCGGCGCGCTGCGTGTTTCCATCGCACACGCCGACGGCAAAATCGCCTTCGTATTCGCGGACGATGGCCCCGGCATTTCTGCGGAAAACATCAGCAAAATCTTCGATCCGTTTTTTACCACCAAGCGTCCCGGCGGCGGCACCGGCCTGGGGCTGGCGATTTGCACGGCCATCATTAAGGAGCACGGCGGATCCATCGAAGTACAGTCCATCCTCGGCAAGGGCGCGGAATTTCGCGTGTGCTTGCCGGAGTATGCGGAGGAATTCAGCGCGCCGCCGCTTGCGGTGCGGCCTGCGGTCGCCGCTCCGACGGGCTCGGGAGCTTTGCGCGGACACTCGGTTTACGTGGTGGATGACGAAGAAAGCATTCGCGAGATCGTGCAGGAAGGGCTTTCGGCGCGCGGCATGACGGTGGAGGGCGCGTCCAGTTCCGAAGAGGCGCTGTCGCATCTCGCCGCGCACACCTACGACTTTGTGCTTTGCGATTTCAATTTGCCGGGGATGAATGGCGAAGAGTTCTTCAAGCGTATTCAGCCGCAGCCGGGAAGTTCCGTTCCCAAATTCGTTTTCATGAGCGGCGCGCTGCTGGATTCGGCCACGCTGGCGCATTTCACGGAGAAGGGCGCTTCCGTGCTGCAAAAACCGTTTCACATCGCGGCGCTGGCCACTCTGCTCACGGAACTGCTGCAGCCGCAAACGGCCGCAACGAACTAGCCGCGGCGGCGAGCGCTTGCGCCGTTCCCGCTATTTCGGCTTGCTGTTTGTGCTACTCGCGGGCGCCGCAGAATTTCCGTCCACGCCAAAATCCCAGAAATACAGGCTCGTCGCTCCCCCTTGTACCACCTCCGCCATCGCGTATTCACCCGGTTCCAAGCTCGCGCCCAGAGTAAAGCGGTACACGCCGTGGGCGATCTCCCACCGCTGGATGGGGATCGAAATTTTTCCGGTGGCGGCCTGTTCCTTGAAAAGTTCATCCAGATTTTCCAGGTCGCGTTTATCGCCTTTCACCTTCGCGCGGATCAGGTCCAGTTGCGGCTCGCGTCCGTCAGAGGTGCGCATGTAGAACTCGGTCTGCGTGCTTTTCAGCCGGAATTTCGCGCGCGCACCTCGCAATGAAATGGTGTGCCGCGTGGGGACGATCGGCACCGGAATCAGCACCTGCTTCAGCATTTGCGTCTTGCTGAACTTCATGTCCGCTTCGGCTTGCGTCAGCGGATAGATGGCTTTCCCGTCAAACTCAAAAAGTCCGTCGCCCGGGGGCAAAAACACTTTGGGCGCGATTTCGATGCTGGCGTCCACGTCCATGGCGTCGGCGCGCCGCGCCACTTCCGCTGCGTGCACCTTGGCGATCAGCGCGGCCTTTCGCGCTGCCTCGTCTGAGGCGCTTTTCTTAGTGGCGTCCCAATCCACTAGCGATGCCGGAATCTCTTCCCAATCCCGTTGGTCAATGCTGAAGTAGCGCACGCGATCGCCGTCCACTTCGTACTCGCGCACCAATTGGAAGCTGCCGTCCTTGAGCATCAGCTTCTTGCCGGTCGGTAGTCCCGGTTCCGGGGCATCTTGTGCTGGCGGGGCGGCCGCGGGCGAACCGGGACTGGTAGCGGGCGGATTCGCGGGAGTTTGTGCGCGAAGGGCGGGGCACAGCAACAGCAAGGCGAGAGCGTATGGCACGATCGGGCCGAGCAGGTCCGACGCGCAATGCTCGAATTTTGCATTTGTGGCCATCAGCTGCCGTGCTCGGGAGATTCGCCGAGCCTGGCTCCGGCGCGCTCTCCCCACACAGACCTAGGATGCAAATTCCAGACGCGGGGTTGAGCCTGGCAAGAATAGCTTGAGCTGGCGGAAGGCACAACTTCGGATGAGGCAGGCGAAAAAATGGCCTTGCAGCGTACTGGTAGGCCCAAAAAATGCGGTTTGCAGTGCTGAGGTTGGAACGGCCGAGCGGCGACGATGATTAGTGGTCGCAGCGCGGCTGCAGCACCGTGAGGATCATCAGATCGGAATGCGAGAAAAGCCACTTTTCGGCTTCGGCGCCGGCGGCTTCCGCGGCCCGCGCGATCGTGCCCAGGTGCTTGTTCTGCGCGAGCTTGCGCAAATGGTCGGTGCAGATGCCCGTGAGGGAGACCACTTCGTCTTCGGTGAAGATTTTCTGGCTCACCTTGATTCGCACCATCGACGACCTCCTGCTTGTTGGATGCTCCAAACAAATTAACGGCTGCTAAAGCTGTAAGCAATAGCCCTTCCGTTCTATGCGGCTAGAACCCTTCCTAGTGCGGATCTGCCGAACCCCCGTTCTCTCTGTGGTTTGACACCGGAACAGGCGAATTTCCTCCGAAGCTCTTGATTGCACATTCTTGGCACAAACAGGAAAGAAAAGTCTAATGGTGGAATGTTTCTATAAGTTCACGGATTTGTTTCGCGTGGCGCAATTCGTGAAAGCCGATGGTTCGGAACCATTCATACATGTTGAGGTTGCCGAGGAAGGGGTGTTCATAATGATAGGCGCTCACATCCATCCCGCGCGTTGACTCCATGAATTCCAACGTGGCCTGGCGTGTGGCGAGTAAGCCTGCGAAGGATTCGTGCTTGTCGCAAACCCGTTTTGCGTCCAGCGGAATCGGAGTGCGCACTTTGCGCCCGCGCCAGGTGGCTATTGCCAGGGGCAAGTGGAAGCGCTTGCGCAGTGGCACCGGTCTGGGCGCCGACTGCAGCAGTCTTTTCATCCCCAAAATTGTGCGTTCTTCGACGATCGCCACATGCGCAAAAACTTCGGCTGCGGACCAGCAGTCTGGCGCAGGAGATTGGCGCCAGCGCAAGTCGCTGACTTCTTCAGCCTCGGACAGCAGTTTCGCGCGCGAGGTTTGCAGATGCCGGACGATTGGCGCCAAGTCTTCCAACTGCGCATCTCCTCAGGTCGAGAAGCCACCGGCCTTTTCAAACCCACGCGCCAGCTGCAGGATGCGGGCTTCGGCGAAGTGGCTGGCGAAGATCTGCATGCCGATCGGCAGTCCGGCAGCCGTCTTTCCGCAGGGAACCGAGATGCCTGGCACACCCGCGAGCGAACCTGTAACTGTATATATATCAGCGAGATACATCTCCAGCGGGTCGGCCGTTTTTTCGCCCAGCTTGAATGCCGGAGTCGGTGCCGTGGGCGTGAGGATAGCGTCAACCTTCTCGAAGGCGTTCGCGAAGTCCCGTGCGATCAAGGCGCGGACCTTTTGTGCGCGCAGATAATAGGCATCATAGTAGCCGGACGAAAGCGCGTAGGTTCCAAGCATGATGCGTCGCTTCACCTCTGGACCGAAGCCGTGCTCTCGCGTCCTGCGATACATATCCATCAGTGTGTTACCCTGGACACGCAGACCGTAGCGCACCCCGTCGTAGCGGGCCAAGTTCGAGCTGGCCTCCGCCGTCGCCACGATATAGTAGGTCGCGATGGCGTAATCAGTGTGCGGCATCTTCAGGGGTACACGCTTGCAGCCGAGCTTTTCGAGCAACGCGATGCCAGCCTGAATCTTCGCCCTCAATTCCGGGTCAAGGCCTTCGCCGAAGTAATCCTCCGGCACGCCAATTCGCAGCCCGCCGAGGGACTTTTCCATCTCGGCAGCGTAATCGGGTACATCGACAGCTGCCGAAGTCGAGTCGTTTGAGTCATGTCCGGCGATCACGGACATTACGGTCGCCGCGTCCGCTATGTTCGTAGCGAACGGGCCGATACGGTCGAGCGATGAGGCGAAGGCGATAAGCCCATATCTAGATACGCGTCCGTATGTTGGCATCAGCGCCGGCACACCGCAGTACGCGCCGGGCTGCCGAATGGAGCCACCGGTGTCAGTACCGAGTGCAGCTACCGACAAACCAGCGGCCACAGCTGCTGCAGAACCGCCGCTCGAGCCTCCGGGCACGCGATCTAGCGCCACGGGGTTCCGTACTGGACCGTATGCTGAGTTCTCATTCGAGCTTCCCATGGCAAACTCGTCGCAATTGGTCTTGCCCAGGATCACGGCACCGGCATTTTCGAGGCGCTCTATGGCCGTGGCATCGTACGGTGGCGTATAGTTTTCCAGAATCTTCGACCCGCAGGTGGTTCGCACGCCTTTGGTGCTGATCACGTCCTTAATTGCCACCGGAACTCCGGCGAGCGAGCCCAACGGCTGGCCTCTTGCGATGGCAGTATCGACCCGATCGGCTTGGGCGTAGGCACGCTCCGGACAGAGCGCGAGGAAGGCATTGATCTCCGGGTTGCGGCGTTCAATTTGGGCGTAAAAGTCCTTCGCCAGTTCGCGCGCGGAGGTTTTCTTGGCCAGTAGCGCGTCGCGGACGCTGGCTATCGTCCATGTCGGAGCGACGCTCATCGCTCGATTACCTTCGGCACGCGGAAGAACGGCTTGGCAGCGTCAGGCGCCTCCGCCAATACGGCCTCGGCCACATTGCAAGGTACCACCACGTCATCGCGCAGCTCGTGGTCGGCTCCGGCGGCAGCTGTTGCACCCTTGGCGCCCCCAGCCATACCGGGGCCCTGCTGAGGGCCCATCTGGGACATGGGCTCAACACCGGAGACGTCCAACTCCTGCAGCTTGCCAATGTAGGAGAGGATCTCGTCCAGCTGGCCGCGGTAAGTCTCGACTTCCTCCGGGGCCAGCTCCAGGTGCGCCAGTTGTGCGACCCGCAGCACTTCTTCGCGGCTAATTTTCATGGAGGCTCCGCGAAAGGCGCAGTCCGCCAGCGCGATCAATCGTGAGGAGTCGGAATTTCATGGCATCCATCTTAGTACAGAAGAGGTTCAGCGCAAGCTGCGTGCGCAAGGAAATCACGCGGACAAGCGCCGCAAAATTCGTCAGGCTTTGCGGCGGCGAATGAAAGGAGTGTGCTCGTTATCGAGCTCGTGAGAGATGTGACGAGGCCCGGGCTTGGCGGCGACGAATTTCACTTCGCGCACCAGTGTGCTGCCCCAAGCCTTGTTGACCTGCGCGCAGAACTCGCTCTTCATTTCCTCCAGCTGCTTCCGCCAGGCCTTGCCGTCGGCCGCTACCTCCAGGCATCCCTTGTGACAGCGTACCGGACGCGTGTGCCGCGCCAGAGTTTTTCCCACCACGCTGGGCCATACGCCCGAGAGCCACGCGACGGCAGCCTCCGGACGCTTCAATTGGCGCAGCATTCCACCCAGAAAATTTCCGGCGCGTTCCATGGAAGCGGGATTCTAGCACACACGCGGGTTTTGCGAGCAGCCCTGAACATTTCTCTACGATTTACCCGGACGAAGGTCCTGCAATTCTCTTGGCGATCCAGATACGAGCGCCACAGCGAGAGATTGTTGTGGGTACGACAACTGCCGTTACACGACCCATTCTGACTAGAAAAACAAAAGTTGCAGCACAGAAAGTTTGCGCGCGAGAAGCGGATAGCTGCGAAATCCGAGGCGTGACAAAGTAGTTTTAGGACGATGCAGTAGAGAACACATTTTGCTCGAGGAGCACGAAATGATTCCGATACGCGTAGTCGCGATACCCACGGAAATTGCCGAGGCAGTTCGCCGCACGCACAAAGACCCGCGCTATGGCCATCCGGCGTACACGGAGATTGCCGGCGAAGGCGCACCGTGCCGTCATTGCCTGCAAGTCATTGCGGCCGGCTCCGCAAAGGCCACGCTCTTCACCTACGACGCGTTCGAAGGTCTTGAATCGTTGCCTCTGCCGGGACCGGTTTACATTCACGCTGAAGCTTGCCAGCGCTATCCGGAAAACGCGGGATTCCCTCCGGCGTTGCGCCATAGCCCGCGAACTCTGAACGCCTATGCAAAAGGACGGCAACTGCTGGCGGCGGAACACGTCGAGAACGGTAACGTGGACGCGGGGATTGAAAAGCTCTTCGCGCGTCCGGATGTGGATTACATCCACGTGCGCAGCACTACGGCAGGCTGCTATACGTTTCGCATCGAACGCGCGAATGGCGCGCCGCGAAGTTCAGGCAGGGGGAATAGCCAGAGACCGGAAGAGTAGGGGCGCACGCACCCCCCGCGCGAACCTAACGTCATTCAAGTCGTCGCGGCAGCGCTCCTCCCATCCAGGCCCAGCTCAGCTGCGACGCCGCGCAGCGCGGCGATGCAGAAGGCGATATGCTCATCGAGCGGAACTGCTAGTTCTTCGGCGCCTTTGTACACATCGTCGCGATTCACGCCGCGGGCGAATGCCTTGTCTTTCAGCTTTTTCTTTACCGATGCTGCTTCAACTTCGTGAATGCTTTTGCTGGGCTTGATCAGCGCGCAGGCGGTGAGGAAGCCGGCCAGTTCGTCGCAGGCGAATAGAGTCTTGTCCAGCTGCGAGCTGCGCGCCACATTGCAGTAATCGGCGTGTCCCAGGATGGCGTGGATCATTTCTTCGGGGTAACCGCGCTCGCGCAGAATCTTTGATCCTTCGTAGGGATGTTCCTGGGTCGGGTGATGCGCCGTATTCGGCCAGCGTTCATAGTCGAAATCGTGCAGCAGCGCGGTGACGCCCCAAAGATCTTCGTCGGCGCCCAATTTGCGGGCGTACGCGCGCACGCAGGCTTCTACGGCCAGTGCGTGTTTGCGGAGGCTTTCACCCTGCGTGTACTCGCACAGAAGGTTCCAAGACTCGTCCCGATTTGGCATTTTTCCCCGGTTTGGAGTTTACCGCATTGCAGAATGGCACCGCCAGAGGCCGTCACAGCCCATCCAGATAATAAAACTCCATTGAAGTGTCGTGGCAGGAGCGCCGAAATGCCCGCAATGGGGTGCCGCCGCCGCCGCACCCAGGAACACTCGAGATCGGGGGCAAACGCTGCGTGTCATCGATAGGACTTACGGCAGAACTGTCTCAATCGGACTCGTGCGGAAGAAATGAGACGTATTGTTTTGAGACAATTGCAGCAGCGAATCAGTAGTTGCCGCGAGCGATTCGGTGTTTGTTCTCTTCATTCATTGAACACAAACACTTTGCGGGCGCGGAATCCTGAGCAACGACCTGCAAATCACCGAAACGAACCCGAAAAACTCATGCGAACTGTGGGCAACAGAATTGCAAGCACAAATCGTCAGCGGATGACGCTGAATGGCATTGTGTTCATCTCGTTAGCGGACGCGAAACGGCGAGGGCGAACAAAAGTCGCACCACTTCCGGGGCTGTGGGGGAAGCGTAACGGCCTCTGATTGTGGTATCCGATGCAGGCAAGTTAAAATGACTCCGGCTAGAGGACGAAAAAGGGCTTGACAAGAAATGGCACCGTGTGGAGAATCGCTCCCGCGCCTGTTTCTGCCTTCCCCTGTTGTGACGTTCCTCCCCTTCGCATCGCCGGAATAGTCTGTGAGGAGAACCGGTGGCGGAAAAAGAAGCCATAGAAGCGAGCATGGATTTGGATCGAGAAGTACTTCGATGTCAGGTATGCGGTTTAGTGCAATACCGGACACGCACGGACAACTGCCGTCGTTGTCTGCGTTTGCTACCTCCGAAGGTGACGTTCGTCATTCCGACGCCGTCGCCTCAAGATTTGCCGGGGGACGACCGTCAACTGTTTGAGAACTGGCCAAACCGCGAAACTGTGGAGAACATCGGCCAGCGCATCAGGCAATTGCGAGAGTCGCGTGGCATGACGCAGAGCCAGCTACAGGCTCGTTCGCGCGTATCTCGCTCCTATTTGTCCCGGATCGAGAGCGGACAGATGACACCCAGTCTCGGCACGCTGGAAAAGATTGCCGAAGCATTGGGCGTTGGACTGAACCGCTTCTTCGTGCCGGAGACCAATGGCGAGACGGTGTTGGAAGATCCGTTCATTCAGGGTCTTCGCCCGTACCTGCGGCAGCTCGATTGGACGCAGTGGCAGGGCATCCTGAAGCGTTTGCAGGCGATCAGCGAGCATGTGAGCACCAATCACGTGCGTCCGTTGCCGCCGCAATCCGCGGAGCGGTTGCCTAACCACATGCCCCGCCGGCAACAGCCGATGCCCCACACAGCGACGGCGCTGCACCGCTAGTCGTCGCGGGGCCGGATGGCGCGGAACGCCTGATGGACAGGTCGGATTCTGGGTAGGGCTCGGCACGCCTGCATCGGCAGGGTGCCCAGCTCGATCCCGAACGATCCGAACTTCGTTCGCGCCAACACGACTGAGCGGGCATGAACAGCGCGTCCTCACGCTTACACCAATCCACAAAAACCTGAGTGAATCGTTTTAATCGGCGGGCTCCAGAACTGGATGGCCCGAACTGCAGAAGCACGATTGCGTGTCGCTGTCGCTCGACCAGGCTTCGTGCTTGATGGTTTATCGCGCACAGGGCGAACTTCTTCGCAGCACCTTTCGCCGGTTACTGTGCCTCCTTCTTGGCGGCGCGAAACAGCACGATATCCACTCCCTGGCTTTTCTTCGTCAGTGCCACCACGCGCGCGCCGTCGCCGTGGTCGTCGACGAATGCAATGTCCGTATCCGAGTCAACCGTTACGCCGTGAATGGGATGGTGATCGTGGTTTTCCTCGCGGCGGAAGCTGCTACCCAGACGGTGCGCGTACCACTTATCCACCTCGTCCAAATTGTCCGATGTGGTGAAGTGCTCGACGGCGATTCCTACTCCTCCATCTCCCGCCGAAAGTTCCACCTGCGCGTTGTTGTCTTTTGCCCCAGAGGTCGCCCCGGGATATACCGGCAAACCGGTGGCGCGCGGCACGTCTTTATTTACTTTGATCGCGCCGACCGGAGTCTGAATCTCAACGTTATTGCCCTGATTGCGTACGCGCAGATTGCGGATAAACAAGCCGGCGAGCGCCAGGCCGAACAGGACCATCACCACAATGCCGCCAGCGACAATCCCCAGAATCCACCAGACAGCATTGTTGCTGCGCCGTTGCGGAGGAATGGCGGCGGGTGGCCGTCCGGACGCGCTAGACATGATTCACCCCTTGCATGTTAGACGCCTATAGATACGCAATGGGGCTTGAAAATGTTTCGCGCCCGCCCGAGCGATCGCCTTAGTTGAAGCGCACTTCCACGCCGGGATGCCGATCGAGGTGCACGGAATCAATGAAGCGCACTTCCGCTTCCTCCAGCGTCATGATCAACGAATGCGTGCGCGTTCCATCCCGAAAGAAATTCACGCCGTGCAGCAACCCACCTCCCGTAACGCCTGTGCACGCGAAGATGATTTTCTTCCCCGGCGCTAGATCCACCGTCTCGTAAATCCTCTTGGGATCCTTGATGCCCATCGCTGCAGTGCGCTCCAGGTGTTCGGGCTTTGCTACCACCAATCGCGCCAGAATTTGCCCGTTCAAGCAGCGCAACGCAGCTGCGGTGAGCACGCCTTCGGGCGCGCCGCCCGTTCCCATCACCGCATGCACGGAAGTGCCGCGCACCGCCGCCGAAATGCCTGCCGAAAGATCGCCATCCGATATCAATCGAATGCGCGCGCCAGCCTTGCGTATATCTGCGATCAGCTTTTCGTGCCGCGGGCGGTCCAACACCACAATCACTAGATCCTCCACATCCCGGTCATAGCGGCGCGCGATCGCGCGCAGGTTGTCTTTCACCGGTGCGTCCAGATCAATCGCGCCCTTCGCCGGCGGCCCCACAATAATTTTCTCCATGTAAAGATCGGGCGCATGCAGCAGGCCGCCATGCTCGCTTGCGGCCAGCACTACGATCGCGCCCGGTTCACCCGTCGCGCATAGGTTAGTGCCTTCGAGCGGATCCACGGCGATGTCCACCTTGGGGTATTCGCGCGACTTATCGCGCACGGCCGCGCCCACTTTTTCGCCGATAAAAAGCATGGGCGCTTCGTCGCGCTCGCCTTCACCGATCACGATCGTGCCATCCATCCCGACGCGATCCATTTCCGCGCGCATGGCTTCGACGGCGGCCTGGTCGGAACCCGAGCGGTCGCCCTGGCCCATCGTGCGCGCCGAAGCGATTGCCGCGTTTTCAACCGTGCGCAGAAATTCGAGGCTGAGTTCTTTCTCCATGGCGGCTCCTGAATCGTGATTTGTTTCCGGTAGCTGGGATGGTCCTTCCGGGCGGCCTATCATAATCCAATTGGGCGAATTCCAATCAAGACGTTATTTGCGGGCGGTGCCAAGAAAGCTGACGACGTTTCCAGGTTTTAATTTTATTGACTGCGAATATAACTTGAGTCAAGAATCTCCCCCCGGCTGTGGGGCTGACCCTTATGCGTTCCGTCGGTATTATCGCTGAGATTGGATTTGTACGAATTCGAAAGGAGATTGGTAATGAAGCAAGCACCATCCTGCTTGCACCGCTTCCGTATCGCACTGGTGGTTTCCGTGGTGCTCGCATCGATTTCGTTGTCATCGTATGGCCAAGGCCAAGAGCCAGGAAAGGAACGTCCTGTGGAACATCGGACTGCTTTTCGCACCATACAAATTGACGGGCTCTCCATTTTTTACCGCGAGGCCGGCCCGAAAGACGCGCCAACGCTTCTTCTGCTGCACGGCCTGCCATCTTCGTCGCGAATGTTCGACCCGCTGTTCGTTCGCCTCGCCGATCGCTATCACCTGGTCGCGCCCGATTATCCCGGCTTCGGGCACAGCGACTGGCCCGACCCCAAGAAATTCGCCTACACGTTCGATCACATCGCCGAGGTCATGAATCACTTCACGGAAACGCTCGGCATCTCGCACTACACGCTGTACATGCAGGATTACGGAGGCCCGGTAGGATTTCGCATGATCCTGGCGCATCCCGAACGCGTGGAAGCGCTCATCGTTCAGGATGCGGTAGCACACAACGAAGGCCTGGGCGCGAATTGGAAGACGCGCCGCGCTTACTGGGCCGATCGTGCCGCGAACGAAGCCGCGCTGCGCACCAATCTCCTCTCGCTCGCAACGACCCGCGCGCGACACGTCGGCGATGATCCCGACTCGGAGCGCCATGATCCAGATCTATGGACCGATGAATATTATTTTCTCAACCAGCCCGGACAGGCCGATATTCAAAGCGATCTGTTCTATGACTACCGCAGCAACGTCGAGAATTATCCCAAGTGGCAAGCCTGGATGCGCGAGAAACAGCCGCGCCTGCTGGTGATCTGGGGCAAGTATGAAAGCTCATTCGATCCTTCGGAGCCGGAATCTTATCGCCGCGACGTTCCGAAGGCCGAAATCCACATCGTGGACGGCGGGCATTTCGCGCTCGACACCGCAGCAGGCGAAATAGCGATGCTGGTCGCGACATTCATGAAGTAGCGGTGACGAAGAGGCCGAAGCTTCCACTGCAGGGGAGATCAAAATGCCACCACTCTTACGCAGGTCCGCGATATTTTCAAAAACCTTGAAACCGGCGACGGCGCGGCGTTCTTCACCCACGTTGCAGACGATGTGGATTGGACCGTCGAGGGAACTCATCCGCTTGCCGGCCATTATCACAGCAAGGCGGATTTTGTGGCGCACACATTCGAAAAACTTAACAAGGTTTTACCGCAAGGCACGCAACTTCACGTGGAGCATGTATTGGTGAGCGGGGACTGGGCTGTCGTTGAACTGCATTCCCTTGCTACGGCGAACAATGGCCTCAGGTTTGACAACCGTTATTGTTGGGTCTGCCAGTTCCGTGGCGACAAGATCGTTGCGGTCCGGGCATATCTTGATTCAGCCTTGGTCGCTCGGCTCTTCCAGGAGAACCCGATTTCCGAAGCGGCCAGAGCGTCGGGAGACGCAAAGCATCTCTAGACATTCCTGCGAGGTCATCTTCCATTTTGACGATGCTTCCAAATTCGCGCTCGCTGCGGCGGCGGAATCAGGCGGCGCGCATCCAATCGTTAAGGAGTTTACATGCGAACTGACATTGTTCCCGGAGCCGTGCTCCCCGACTACGAGCTTTCCGACCATACTGCAAAACGCCGCAAGCTCTCCGATCTGCAGGGGCAACACCCCATGGTGCTGGTGCTCAGCCGCGGCGGTTTCTGTCCCAAGGACCGCCGCCAGGCTGAAGGGCTCGTGCAGCTCCATCGCGAGCTGGAGGTCTCCTATTGCCGGCTCGTAACAATCAGTACCGACAACATCGCTGAGACCAATGAATTTCGTACCGGCATCGGCGCGCACTGGCCGTTTCTTTCAGACGCAGGGCGTGTGGTGCAAAAAGATCTGGATATCGCTGAATACACCGATCCCGCCCACAATCCCATGATTCCGCATGTGATTGTGCTCGAGCCTGGCCTGGTTATCTACAAAATCTACAATGGCTACTGGTTCGTGGGCCGACCCACCGTGGAGGAGCTGCGCCAGGATCTGCGCGAGGTGAGCAGGAAATGCCGGCCGGACTGGGACATCACCACGCCCGAACTGAGAGCAGCGTGGCAACAAGGGCGCAAGGAGCTCTTCTACCCTTACGGCAAAACATACGCGCAAACCATAGGGGAACAGGATTAGCAGCGGAGTGGCCGTGAGCGATGCGCCGCGCGGGTATATGCCGTCGCGCTTCGACGGTTCAAGATCAACCCGAGCCCACGCCCTACAAGTCGCAAGCAGCCGGGAGGGCACAAATTATCGCGCCGTCAAATCACACAGCGAGGGGGGAGCCCCACCCTTTTTTGAAGGGCGGGGCTTTTCGTAGCGAACGACGACTCGGACCCTCCCGTACGATGGCGCGGGAGGGCCGAGCAGGCGACTGCTCCGCCGATCGCGATTGCACAACGGAAGTCGAACGCGAGCCTGCAATCGACCCCCTAAACGAAATAACCCGCTCGCCCACTTGCGAGCGGGTTTCTCCGACCAAGCTCGCTGCACAGTTACGCTGACGGATGTTTCAAGATCTCTGCCAAAGCGCGCAACCGGTTCGCGTCAGCAGGATTATTCGCCGCATTAGCACTCTGCTCTAACGAAGGCGCCATCCCGCTCAACTTCGCCACTTTGCCCTTGTTCATGTGCGAGGTTTCGGCGTTGTGGATCGCCGTTCGCAAAGCAACGATGCGTTCCGCCGGCAAAGCCTGCGACCGGTCCAGCTGATCTACATAAGCCTTCGCCACCACCAACTGCGCAGGCCACTCCAGCTTCTGCTGGTTCTGCACGTTCAGCGCGTCCACACGCACGGTTTTCGCGGCGTCAATTTCGTTCTGCGTCAGGAATTGCGTCGGCGTCAGTTCGAAAATATCCAGCCCGCGCGCAATTTCCGAACCATAGATGTTGCCGTTGTACCAATACGCCGACCACTCGCCTCCCAGCACCAGCATCTTCGAATCAATCGGTCCGCGGTCGAAATAAGCAATCTCCTTCGGATGGGCCGCGTCGGTGAAATCCATCACCGAAACTCCGCCTTGGTACCACGCCTGCACTTCGATGTCGCGCCCTGGGACAGGGATCAGCGAACCATTGTGCGCCACGCAATTCTCCGTATCGCCCTGCGCGGCGGGCAGCTTGTAGTAGCTCGCGAAGGTCAACTTGTCGTCATGCAGATGAAAGATCGCATCCGCACCCCACTTGCTCGGGTCGTTTGGACGGCAACGCGCGCCCAATCCGCCGCCCCACTCATCGGTAAACACCACCTTCGTTCCATCATTCGAGAACGAAGCGGAATGCCAGTAGGAGTAGTTCGGATCGTTCACCGCGTCCAAACGCTTCGGATGAACCGGGTCTTTGATGTCCAGCAGAATTCCATTGCCGGAACAGGCGCCCGCCGCGAGGCCAATCGCCGAATACACGGTGATGTCGTGGCACTGATTCGTATCCGCAGGCTTGGTTTCCTCATCATTCTTGCCGTGGCTGCCGCCGTTGTTCAGGCCATTCAACGCGCCGGTCCGCGGATCAATGAACACGCGCGGGCTGGCGACGACTTTGGCGTCCTGCGGCGCCGCTACCGGCACCTTGATCACTTCGATGCGAAATAGCGCCGTGTTCGGATTCTTGTCCGGCGCTTCGCCCGAGCATCCGGCCAATTCTTCGGCCTGGCGCACGAACGATGTCCCCGAGACGTAGATATAAACGTTGTCCTTATCGTTCGGGTCCACCACGAGCGTGTGCGTGTGCGAGCCGCGGCAGGTCTGCACCGCCGCCATTTGCTTCGGGTTCTTGATGTCCGAGATGTCGAAAATTCGCACGCCGCGGAAACGATCCGCTTGCGCTACGGGCGGCCGGCGCTCCTTTTCGTGTCCTGCGGGAGGCGGGGGCTCGGGCGGAAATCCCTGCGTGCCGCAATCGAGGCGTCCATTCGGCATTTCCACCGACATGAACATCAGGTTTTTGTAGACCGATACGTCGCCCTGCCCGCCAGGGCACACCATCGAAGTTACCAGCCTGGTCTGCGCCGGATTGGAGATGTCGTAGATGTTCATGCCGTAAAAATTTCCTTGGAACAGGTGATTGCCCTGGAATGCCAGGTCCGAGTTGGAAAAAGCAAGCTCCGCGATCACCAGCTGCAGCTCTTTCGGCAATTTCATGCCGGCCCCGATCCCCAGCTGGCCCAGCAATTTCTGCACTTTCGGGTCGTCAGGGTCGGTGACGCCCAATTGAAACGAGTCGGGCTTCTTCAGGAGCAGCAGATGCTTCATACCCAGCGAGGTTTCACCCGCGTCGTAAAGCCCCGGCGTCAGCTTGTAGCGCGGATCGTTGGTATCCGATCCCGTCATCCCTGGTGGCAGCGGAGCAGCGGGCACCGCCGCGAACGGATTCTGATCGGCATCCGGCGCCTTCGCCGGCTCCTGCGCGGCCGGCGGCGTTTCGGGCGGCTGACTGCCGGTCTGGGCCGCCATCCGGCTCGCACCGCTGCACAAAATAATCGCGGCCACAGCCGCACGGAAAGAAAAACTGGGCACTCGAATCATCTTTTCTCCTCGGAGGATTTTTTCTCCAGCATAGCCTGCATGATCTTGATCTCCGCGCGTTGCGTGTTGTCCGCATCCGTCGCGAAGTTGAAAATGTCGGCCTCTTGGCCCGCGCCCGCCGTATTGAACAGATCCTTCACCATGATCAACGCGCCATTGTGGTGCTGAATCATGCCAGTCAAAAATAAATGGTCAAACTCCGCGCCTTTGGCGTTGCGCAGCGCGGCCATCTGCTCCGGCGTCAGCATGCCGGGCATCAGAGCCACCGGTTTGCCCGAGGCGTCCATGTCGGACATTCCCGCCATCGTCATCGAAATCGGTTCCCCGCGAGCCGCCAGCCACCGCTGCATGAATCTTATTTCGTCCGATTGCGAGCTACTGATCTTCGCGCCCAACAGCCGCAAATCTTTGTTCTCCGTGTGCGAGGCGATCAGCGCCGTCATTTCCACCGCCTGCTGATGATGCATGATCATGCCCTGCATGAATGCCACATCGGCCGGCGAGCGCGCGGGCAGCACTCCCTTCGTGGATGGCGGCAGAATCTTGCTCGGTTTTCCCGGTGCTCCAGGCTGCACCACCACCGGAGCCGTCGCGGAATCGGTTTGCTGCGCGCGCAAAGCGAGGGAACCGAACGCCGCGGCAGCGCTGGCCGCAAGCAGCACGCCGCTCAGCGCCGCACAGATTCTCGCGGCGCGGCGCTGCGGCATGCCCGCGACGCGCAAACGATCAAGCCTTGAATTCAGGGCATCGCTCAACAATTTCATTGTACTCATTCCCAGCGGCCGATACCGTTCTTCGGGCGAACTATCATAATCCAAATGAGCCAATCCCATGACTGCAATCAGTGCCCGTCATGGCTGCGGCTGAATCTTCGCGTTCACCAGAAAGGGATCGTCGAACTCGGTCATCTCGCCCGCTTTCTTTCCCGTGACAGGCTGCAGACGCGCTGCAAGCGGTTTGTGCCACTTCACTGCTAGGCTGGCAACGTCGCCCAGGATGCGCTCCAGTTGCTCGGGCGTCACATCGCCACGCATCGGAATCGTGTCCAGTCCGGTGCCGCACACCGCCGAATACGAAAGCAGTGCATCGGTCGAGAGCCGACCCTCGCTCCAACGTTGCGCGAGCACCGTATCTTCGAGCACCGGCAGCATCAATCCCGAATAACCGGCCTGCTTCACCGGGATCGCTTTCAGCGCGCGCGTGATAATCGCCGCCGTGGTGAGCGTGCCGCTGGAACCGGCGGGCGCGCCCAGAAAATTTTCAATGGCGCGGCCGATGGAAACATTCAGCAGCGGCGCAGGCGACAGGTCCAGCCCGCCGTATTTCCAGCCGCTGGCATCGCTGATTTCTACTGCAGTCTTTTCAATCTGCGCGGCATACATGCCCAGAGTATTCTCCAGCCGCTGTTCGGCTTCGCCCGCAGACTGCGTCGTAGCGAACACTTCACTCACCACGTTCGCCGACTGCAGCCCTACCGCGAACTGCTTTCCTTCGCCTGTGAAATAAGACGCCGGATAAAAAGGCGTGCCGGAGGGAACCAGCGCCGTAGCCGTAAAGCTGAAATTGCCCTGGCTATGCGGCGTATTCGCTTCCAGGTACTTGATCACGCCCGCCGCGGCCTGGATGGATTTCCAGTGAATTCCGTCTTCGCCCGCGATGAACACCGAGCCTTCGAGCGTCTTCGAATTCGCGATGATTTTCGCCAGCAGTTCCGCTTCGTGGGGGTCGTCTGCGTCGCTCATCATCGCCGGACCGATCGCTGCGTCGAAACCCTCCTTCACGGCGAGCGCGTCGTAGTCGCGGAAGAAAGTCAGCACCTGCTCGTCCGTCATGCCGCGCGTGTATTCCGGAAAAGGCTGCGTGGTGATGCGCAGCGTCATCACTTCATAGCCGGATTTTTCATATGCGGCCTTGGCCTGCCGCAAAAATTTCAGAGCCTCCTGAATTTGCTCCTGGTAATAGGCGCGGTCGAGCCGCACGAACGCAGTGATCGCACGCACTTTCGGCTTAGAGCCTGCATCCGCGCCACGCGCCGGAAGCGCCGCGCTGAAAACTGCGGCGAGCGCGCAGCCTACGATGCTCAATGCCAGCGCGGCCTCGTGAAGTTTGCGCGAGCCGCTCACGAAAACGCCGCGATTCCGGTGATGCGCTCACCGATGATCAACTTGTGTATGTCGTGCGTGCCTTCGTAGGTGAAAACCGATTCCAGGTTGTTCATATGCCGCATCACGCAGTAATCGTCCACGATCCCATTGGCGCCCAGAATTTCCCGCGCCAGGCGCGCCGTTTCCCGCGCCATCCACACGTTGTTCATCTTCAGCATGGAAATGTGCGAAGGATGCACGCGCCCCGCATCTTTCAGCCGGCCCACTTGCAGCGCCAGAAATTGCGCCTTGGTGATCTCGGTGATCATCCACACCAATTTTTCCTGCACCAGTTGGTGCGAAGCAATCGGCTTGTTGTCGAATTGTTTGCGCTGCTTGGCGTAATGTAGCGCCGTGTCGTAACAAGCCATCGCCGCTCCGATCCCGCCCCACCCAATCCCATAGCGCGCCTGATTCAAACAGGAAAGCGGGCCTTTCAATCCTTCTACGCCGGGAAGCAAATTTCCCGCCGGGACTTTGCAATCCGTCATCGCCAGACCAGAAGTCACCGAAGCGCGCAGCGAATATTTTCCGTGCACGTCCCAGGCCTTGTATCCGGGCGTGCCTTTCTCCACCAGGAATCCGCGGATCACTTCGTCCTCGCACTTCGCCCAGATCACCGCCACGTCCGCGATGGAGCCGCTGGTGATCCACATTTTTTCGCCGTTCAGAATGTAGGTGCCGCCTTTCTTCACCGCGCGCGTCAGCATTCCGCCCGGATTGGATCCGAATTGCGGCTCCGTCAGCCCGAAGCATCCGATCGCTTTTCCCTGTTGCAGCAGGGGCAACCATTTTTCTTTCTGCGCGTCCGAGCCGAAGGCGTGAATCGGATACATCACCAGCGCCGATTGCACCGAAACAAAACTGCGCAAGCCGGAGTCGCCGCGCTCCAACTCCTGCGTCACCAGGCCGTATTCCACGTTGGACATTCCCGCGCAGCCGTAGCCCTTCAAGCTCGCCCCGAAAAGTCCCAGTTCCGCCATCTGCGGCACCAGCTGCACCGGAAATTTCCCTTCGCGGTTGTATTCCTCGATGAGCGGCATGATCTCCGCATCCACGAATTGCCGCGCGGTATTGCGTGCGAGTTTTTCTTCGTCGCTCAGCAGGGAATCGAAGTCGAGGTAATCAACCCCGGGGAACGATGGCATGGAATGTCTCCTTGAAAATGGGCGGCGCGAATCGGCAGGTCACAATTTATAGCGCAGCCCAAACCGCGATTGTATCGAATTCGCGGCACCCTGCGCCAGTAAGTGCCAGTAGGTGCACGACCGTTTCCAGCGACGCGACTTGCCGAGCACTTCTGCAGAACCGTGTGGCATCTTCGGTCGCGCCGCCTTCAAAATTGGGTCCGCACCGGCAGACAGATGGTCATGGCACGAGATGTATTTTGGACGGAACACGCTTCTCTGCATGTTCGCCATGTCTCGCGCTTGTAACATTTGGGCGACTGCTGCCATATTCGTTGCGTCTGGAGACCTAGAGGCGTAGGATGCACCAACGAGCGGGTCCAAGCCCTGTCCAGGTTTGGATCCTGACGTAACCGTTCATCCGGTGCGGAGCGCGCCTTGCGATTTGCGCCGGTCGTTCAAAGACGTAGTTGTGCAACGTTTCGAAAGCAGTCGGGGTGGGTGCCAGCGATGAAAAGTCCCCTGCGTCTTTCGGCCCTGTTCGTGGTTGTAGCGTTGGGTTGCTCCGGTTTTGCCCCTCGAGTGCGCAGCGCTGTTCCTGCTGGTTTGCCCGCGACCCAAGAGCGCATTGTCACGTCGGAACCAGCGACAGCCACCATTCCAGGTCCGCTCCGTTCGTTCGAACGTATCGCCGGAATCAGCCAGAAAGCCGCTCCGCAAGAAGTGATGCCCTTGCTCGCCCGAAACGTATTTCTGATCGGCTATCAGGGCTCCGGCCTGGGTAGCCGCGCCACCGAATTTCTGATTCTGCTGCGGCGCTATGTCCAGCAGGCCAGGGAACTTTCCGATTTAGCCGGGAAAGATGGCGTGATTCGCGTCACCGGTTGCGCCGATGCCAAACAACTGCTCGACATCCTGGGTTACAAGCCCACGGCGGACTGCGGAAAAGCCACCACGTACGTAATGACGTCCGACCCGCGCCGAGCTTTTCTTACGATTGATTCCGGCTTCCCGCTGCCCGAGCTCGAGGCCACTCTGCAAGGCGGCAAGCCGTTCTCCTACGCGTACCCCAATTCCCAAGTGCCGATCGTCTTGACCGAACGAGAGTGGGTGGAGGCCGCAGGCGAAGGCGCCAAGGACAGAGACAGCCATCAATTAATTGATGCGCTGCTGCACGATCCTGCGCTGGCTCGTCTTTACTATGCCTGGGCTCACGTGGATCCGGACACGCGGACCGCGCTGCTGCATTCGCCCGGACTGAAAAGACTAGTTTCGCTCGCCGCGCCGCTGGATTTTTACGGAAGCTACATTCGCGTCGAGGCCGGGCGCGTAATCGTGCCCGGCGGGCCGAACGCCGAGGCGGAGTGGAAGGATTTGGTCGGCGCCAGCCCGCACGCAGTGGGAGATTTTGTTCCCCGGCTGCTTACAAAGGACAACGGCTGGCTCGCCGCGTATTTTGACTCGCTCTCGCGCATCCCGCCGGAGCAGCAAGCGCACTTCGTCGCACGCCCCCGATTGCACGATTGCTACGAAGCGTTGCGCGGCAAGACGCTTTCTCCCAGCGCCATGTCGTCCGTGTTTCGCCCCGACCCGGCCCTTTTGCTTCTGACCACTCGCCTGCAGTGGGAGGCCAACGGCGATCCGCACGTGCCCGGAAATCTGCAGGCATGGAAAAACATTCTGCGGCAGAGGAGCAATACCGAGCTTGCGCGCAACTGGAGCGTGGAAACCAAAGGATGGAACAGTCCGGACGGCTTGCTGGACACCATGTTCGCCCTCTCGCGCGTGGGCACGGAAGGCACGCCGGCGGAAGCCTTTCTGGTGCTGAGTGAAATCGATGCCAGGCGCGCGCCGGGGCATCGCTTGAGCGGGCCCACCGTGGAGCTGATGGCCACCAAGTTCGCGCTTTATCGCAATCAGTATTCGATATTTTCAGAATTTCCAGAGTTGGGCGATGCGTCCATCACCGCGTTCCTGACGACAGCCGAGGCCCTCAATAAAGTTCCTGATCACACATTGCGCGGGAACGCCATGGGCATTTTTGACGCCAACGTGATGCTGTGGCAAATCATGGCTCGCCAAGGTGAAATTCCGCTGAGCGCCCGTGACGAATCCTGGCAGGGAATGATCAAGCCTCTTTCCCATTTCACCACGTCCGCGCAACTCTTTGACGCCGGACGCAGCTCGCTGGCGCACCTGTTGCGCGCAGCCACCGGTGAGTCGAAAAGCTCGCAGGATGAAATCGTTGATTTGATCGCTGGTCCTCGCCAGACAAATTCCGAAGGCCAGCGCATTCACCGCGAAGTGGCGGAACGAATCCGCGCGGTCTTGGATGATCAGCGCCTGGTTTCGCTCGATACGCTGCTGGCGCTGGGTGACGGCCTCACGCCCACCCCGCAAGGGACTCCCGCGGGCGATACGCTGCTGCCGCTCGCAGAACAACTTGGCGAATTTCAGATGCCGCGCCCGATCTTTACCAATAGCGAGCGCACCACGTTCACCGCGGGCTCCTACAATAACCACCACACCGATTTGGAAATGCGCACCGACATCAGCAAGATTCTGAAATCCAAAGCTTCCGGCCCGGAACTGGAACAGGCTCGCGGGCAACTGGTTCCTTTTTTCCGCGACACGCTGGTCGGTTTCAGTTACGCCTATTACGAACCGCCCGGCGCGCAGGCTCTGCACAACAATCCGCTTCTCATTCGCTCGCATGATTTCTCCGGCGAGACGGTCATGGGCACGGAAGATTCGCTCTGGCAAACTCCCCGCTTGTTCGGCGGCGGCTCCCCCGCAGGCGGCGGCGCGCATCTGGTCGGCTCGCTCGCAGACTTGCCTTACGTATTGGCACAAATGGAAGAAGATTTTATCGCTCCGGAAAACGTTCAAGCGCTGATCTGGTCCGACCTGGTGCCGTCCGTTTTGACCAACGCCGTTCTGCCGCGCTGGTGGAACGTCAGCCGCAACGAGCTGCACGCCGTCGCGCTCTACCAACGCGCGGGAGAAGAAATCCTCGCAGCCTCCGTACAAAGTGATGACCTGCGCGCGAAAGTAACCGGTATTCTTTCCGATCGCATGATTCCGCAGCGCGCATCGCAGTTGGATGCTTCTCTGCGCGCAGGACGCCTCGCCGAAGTGTCGTCGGAAATCACACCTGCCGATACTTTCTATCTCACCGCGGAATTTCGCCGCAGATTTCCAGACGACAGCGGCGCCTGGGGAATGGCCGGACGCGAATTGCAGGATTTAACGCAGCAGGCTCCAGCCGATGTCACTTGGGCGCGTCTGTCGCAGGATTTCGGTGTGCCGCATCCCGTGCTGGCGCGCTCCTACGCCCGCGAACTGCTTAACGTCAGGCCCTTCCCCATGTTCCAGGGCTATTCCAGCCGCTTGCTGGCCGAAACCTGGGATTCCACGAATCTGTACTGGGCGCGCCTGGCCGATGAAATGGGCTACGCGCCGGTAACGCTGAATCGCCTGGCGCCGGAACTCACCGGCCGCATGGTCGCGAAAATTTTTGCCACGGACTTGAACGATTGGCCCGCGATTCTGCGCGCCATGCGCGAAACCGGCGAGGAATTTCGTCAGGGCAAGGTCACTTCGCTGCCCGCGAGTTTCGGCAGTCCCCAGCCCTGAGAACTCGGTGGCTGCGCTGCGGCGGAACACGCGCCCGGCCGGCTCTGCAAAAGTTTAGTTACAAACAACGAGGCCCGTCATGCTCAAAAGACTCGCTGTAGCGATTGTCCTCCTCGCAGCTCTCTCCATTTTCGCAGCACACTCTCCGGTCGCGCAGGAGAGCGGCCCGCCGCGCATCAACGTCACCGTGGACCTGGTGCAGCTGAACGTCGCCGTGACGGACAGCAAAGGGAAGTACGTTACCGGCTTGCGTCCGCAGGATTTCGTGATTGCCGAGGACGGCATTCCCGAAGACATCGCCACCTACGGAGAAGGCAACGTCTCGGCTCGCGCACTGCCGGCCAAAGCGCCATCGGGCGCCGGCTCACCCGATGCCGCCGGCGAGCAGCAGAAAGATTCCGGCGCCAGCCTGTCTGCCAGTGAACTCAGTTCGCTGGTAGAAGGCGCCAACGTTTTCGTGCTTTTCGACACCAGCAACTATATGTACCGCGGCTTTGTATTCGCGCAGGACGCCATCGCGGATTTCGTGCGTTCGCTCGAGGGCGCGGACAAAGTCGCCTTCTATTCCTACAGCCGAGATCTTTCTCGCGCCGCTCTGCTCACGGCTGACCGCGCGCAGGTCCTGCGTGCCGCGCGCACGACGGTAGCCGGAGACGACGCCGCGCTCTACAATTGTCTGTTGCTCACCGTGCAGGATGCCGCGCACTTCACAGGACGGAAGGTAATCGTGGTTTTCTCCAACGGTCCCGACAACTACAGCATGGTCCCGCCCGAGGACGTCGCCGAGCTGGCGCAATCGACCGGCACCACCATCTACATGGTCAGCACCCAGGAAGCTCACCTCGAGCCCATTTCCAACGCGGTGTTTCAGCGCATGACCGCTGCCACAGGCGGCAAAGTCTATTTCGCAAAAAACTGGAAGGACGAACAAAACGCCTTCGCATCCATCCGCGATGATTTAGCGCATCTTTATTCTTTGAGTTACTACCCCAAGCCCAATCCCAACCGCGGCTGGCGCACCATCACCGTAAAACTCGTGAACGACCAGCACAAGCACTATCACATTCGCACGCGCGACGGGTATCGCCTGCAACGCTCCCGGCTCTCCGCGGAATACGTTCCGCCCGCTCCTCCCGCGGCCTCCGTCAAATTGCCATAGCCTGCGCGTGAAACCGACCTTTGTGAATCCGGCGCTGCAGTTTATTTGCAGCGCTCCGCCGAAGCTCTGCCATATCTGCCGCAACGGCTCACAAACAGTGCCGTTGTGTTGTGAGCGGCGCTCTCGGAGGGATGATCGCAGCGTCTGATCAGGCGACGGGGTTCACCGCCGTTCGGTTTTGAATCGTGGGGTTTTTGCTTGCACGTTCTTGAATCGGGGGCCGTGCCTCGCGTTGAAATTTGTAGTATCTTACGAAGTTCTATGGACCCTACGCAAACCAACCAACGCACGGCACTCGGCTCGATTGTCGTCGTAAGCGCCGCAGCCGTATCTTTTCTGCTGTGGCTGCTATATCTGCACCGGGCTCCCGCACAATTCGCAGGCCGTTACGTTTTCTTGCCCGCGCTGAACGCGGTACTGAATGGACTGAGCGCCGTCGCCCTCTGCACCGGCTTCTATTTCATCAAGAGACGCGACCGCAAAGCCCACCGCGCCAGCATGCTGTTCGCCTTCGCGTTCTCGTCCTTCTTCCTGGTCAGCTATATCGTCAACCACGCTCTGCACGGCGACACGCGTTTTCCGGCGGGCCACGCGACGATTCGCGCCATGTACCTCTTAATCCTCGCCAGCCACATTATCCTTTCGGTCGTGGCGCTTCCTCTGGTGCTCATCACCTTCTTCTTTTCACTCAGCGGCCGTTTCCCGCAACACAAGCGCATTGCGCGCTACACTTTTCCTATCTGGCTGTACGTCTCGGTCACGGGGGTGATCGTTTTCGCGCTGCTGCAGGCTTACGCGTATTGATTCACCGGGCCTGGTGTGAGATCCGCCAGCCATCCCGCATCGTGGTGTATACTCCCGCGAAAAGCAGATAGACGCGTCACGAGAGGCGAACGATGCAGCGCCCGGCAGGTGTGACAATTTCCGCAGTCGTCGTCTTCATCGGCTCCGGCCTCGCGCTGCTTTCCGCCGCGCTCATGATCCTGGCCTTTGCCGTCATGCCCGCCGAAGCCACCCCCGCCTTCACTCGAGGCGCGGGTTTAATCGTGTCCATATTTATGCTGGGCTTTGCAGCCTGGGGCATCGCCACCGGCGTCAACCTGCTGCACTTGCGCGAATGGGCCAGAATTTCCATGATTGTCTTTAGCGGCCTGCTTCTGGTCATGGGTGTGCCAGGCCTGCTCATGATGCTGGTAATGCCGCTGCCCGCTCCGCCAACGCCCACCCTGCCATCGGGCGCCGCGATGCCACCTATGGAGCACCTGATGACGGCCGTGCGCGTCGGAATGGCGATTTTCTACGCGCTGCTTGCGCTGCTGGGCGGTTGGTGGATCTATTTCTTCAACACGCGCCCAATCAAGGAGCGTTTCCGCGAAGCGGGTGCGATGAATCCCGCGTCAACTTGGGCGCCTGCTGCACTTGCGCCTACCGAATTGCCCGGCGCACCGAAAAGGCCGGTGAGCATCACGATCATCGCTTACCTGGCGCTGGTTGGCGCCTGCATGTTTCCGATTCTCAATATTTTGCATTTGCCGCTCACGTTCCTGGGGTTCTTTTTCAGCGGTGGAAAAGCCGCGCTGATCGTCAGCGGTTACATGGCCGTGCAACTCCTGATGGCCTACGGTCTGCTGAAGCTGGAAAAGTGGGGCCGCAGCCTGGCCATCTACTATTTCAATTTCGCGATCTTCAATTCGATCATTTCCGTAATTCTTCCCGGCGCCCAAGCGCGTTACGAAGAAGCCACCACCGCCATGCAAAACTCGATGGGACTGCCGCCCAGCCCCTTCCAGTTTCCCATCTGGTTCAGCCTGGTTTTCTCCCTGCCCATGATCGCCGTTCAATTGTGGTTTGTAGTCACGCGCCGTCAGGCGTTTGAAGGTCCGCACAACCGGCTCGCCTCGCGCTAGCCGCACCCCGGCCTGGCGATATCAGCGCGAGGCTTCGGCGTGCGCCGCTGGCGTTACTGCACGCCTCCGAAGTAGAATGTAAGCAGTCGTGTTTCTCCTTCCGCAATGCAAGAATGCCCGTAAAGCGTTGACGGGAGCGGGACTCGATGCGATAATCGCGGCCTTTGCTTGAGCCTAGAAGTGTGTCCCGGAGCGGCTGCGCGCAATCCCGGGCAACAGTGCGACAAACGATACAAGCGACACAAACGGGGCAAAAGTATTCGTAAGCTTTCCTAACGATGGAAATCCTTCGCCAGCTCGGTGACCTGTTTCTTCAAGCTGTGCCTACGGTCATCATCGTCTTCCTTTTTTATCTCTTCATGCGCTGGGCCTTTTTCACGCCCATTCAAAAAGCCATGGCCGAGCGCAGCGCGAAAATTGAAGGCGCGCGCGCCGAAGCCGCCGCGGTCGAAGCCGCGGCGCGCCAGGACCTGGAAAATTACAACGCAGCTCTGCGCAAAGCGCAGGGTGAAATTTATCTGGAGCAGGAAGAAGCTCGCCAGGCTGTGCTCGATGAGCGCGCCAAGAATTTGAAAGCGCAACGCTCCCTGGCGCGCAAGGAAGTGGACGAGGCCAAGAAGCGCATCGAAGCCGAGTTGGCCGAAGCCCGCAAAGAAGTCGAGCGCCAAACTCCGGAGCTGGCGGGCGCGATCGCGCGCGGCATTCTGGAAGGCAGCGATCCTTCCGGGGGCGGTGCGCGGCAATGACGCTCCAAGCCATGCGCCGTGTAAGGTCGGGCACTCGCGCGCTCTGCTTTCTGATTATTTTTCTAGCGCTTGCCGCCGGGCCGGTTTTTGCGCAGGAGGGCGAAGCTTCGCCCGCCGATTCCACAACCGGCTGGGTTTTTCGCTGGCTTAACTTCGTGCTGGTATTCGGCGCCATCGGCTACTGCGTCGTAAAATATGCCGCGCCGGCTTTCCGCGTGCAAGCCGAGGAAATTTCCAGGAAGATCGCCGAAGGGGCGCGCGCCCGCGAGGCCGCCGAACGCCAGCGTCGCGAAATCAAAACCAAGCTCGAAGGCCTCGAGCGCGAAATTGAGCAATTGCGCGTGGATGCCAAGCGCGACGCTGAAGCCGAAGCACAGCGCCTGCGCGATATGGGCCGCGCCGAAGCAGAAAAAATCGAACGGGCGGCGCGCGCCGAAATTGACGCGGCGAACCGTGCCGGCCGCCTGGAGCTGAAAGCGCTGGGCGCCCGCCTCGCCGTCGAACGCGCGGAAGTGCTGTTGCGCCAGCAGCTCTCGCCTAAATCCGAAGCCGCGCTGCTTCGCACTTTCATCGCCGAGCTGGAAAGGAGCGTCAATTGAGCGCTGTCGCCGAACGCTACGCCGCGGCCCTGGCTGACGTCGCGCTCGAGCGCAAGAGCGGGGAAGCCGTGCGCAAGGATCTGGGCGCGTTTGTCGATACCTTTCTTGCGTCGGCCGATCTGCGCAGTGCTCTGGAAAGCCCCGCCGTGGACGGCGCCGTGAAAAATAAGGTGATCAGCGCAGTGGCTGCGAAAATGGGCCTGAACGATGCCGTGCGCAATTTCATTTGCCTAATCGTGGATCACCGCCGCACGCATCTGTTGCACGAGATTTTGCAAGTATTCGGCACCGAATTAAACAAGCGCCTGGGCATCGCCGAAGCCGAAGTCACCACGGCGCGCGGGTTAAATGAGGCGGAGAAAAAAGAGCTGCTCTCCGTGCTGCAGCGTTGCACCGGAAAAAAAATCGAAGCGCGCTTTGCCGAAGACGCAAACCTGCTGGGCGGCGCCGTCGTGCGCGTCGGGTCCACCGTGTACGATGGCTCGGTGCGCGAGCAATTGAATCGTTTGCGCGAACAATTGGAAGCTGAATAAAAAACACAGCGCCGCGTAGCGCGCGCAAGCGCTGGCGTCAGCCGGTCACTAGAAAACAGGAGTCAGGATGGCCAACATCAAAGCGGACGAGATCACAAAGATCCTGCGCGAGCAGATCGAAAATTATCAACAGACCCTCGCCGTCGAGGAAGTCGGCACCGTCATCTCCGTCGGTGACGGCATCGCGCGCATCCACGGCCTGGACAAGTGCATGGCCGGCGAAATGATCGAATTTCCGCACGACGTTTTCGGTATCGCGCTGAACCTGGAAGAAGACCAGGTCGGCGCTGTGCTCCTGGGCGACTACACCGAAATCAAGGAAGGCGATACCGTGAAGCGCACCGGCAAGATCATGTCCGTGCCGGTCGGTGACGGCATGATCGGCCGCGTGGTGGACGCGCTCGGCAATCCCATTGACGACAAAGGCCCCATTCAATCCGCGCAGCGCAATCCGCTCGAACGCCTCGCTCCGGGCGTCGTCGCGCGCCAACCCGTGCGCGAACCGATTCAGACCGGCATCAAGTCCATTGACGCCATGATTCCCATCGGCCGCGGACAGCGCGAGCTGATCATCGGCGACCGCCAAATCGGAAAAACCGCCATCATCATTGACACGATTCTGAACCAGCGCGGCGGCGACATGATCTGCATCTACTGCGCCATCGGCCAGAAACGCTCCACGGTCGCGCAAGTGATCAAGACGCTCACCGATTACGGCGCGATGGAGCACAGCATCGTCGTCGCGGCCACGGCTTCGGAATCCGCGTCTATGCAATACATCGCGCCCTTCGCCGCCTGCGCCATCGGCGAATATTTCCGCGACAGCAAACGCCACGCCATCTGCTTTTACGACGATCTTTCAAAGCACGCACAGTCTTACCGCGAGATTTCGCTCTTGCTGCGCCGCCCGCCGGGCCGCGAAGCTTTCCCCGGAGACGTATTCTTCCTCCACTCACGCCTGCTCGAACGCGCCGCGAAACTCAACGACGAGCTCGGCGCGGGTTCGCTGACCGCGTTGCCCGTGATCGAAACGCAGGCCGGCGATATTTCTGCCTACATTCCGACGAACGTGATTTCCATCACCGACGGCCAAATATTCCTGGAGGCCGATCTTTTCAACAGCGGCATCCGCCCCGCCGTGAACGCGGGCATTTCCGTCAGCCGCGTCGGCGGCAATGCGCAAATCAAAGCCATGCGTCAGGTTGCCGGCACGTTGCGCCTCGATCTCGCGCAGTATCGCGACCTGGCAGCCTTCGCGCAGTTCGGCACCGAACAGCTCGACAAAGCCACGCAAGCGCAGCTGGCGCGCGGCCAGCGCTTGATGGAAATCTTGAAGCAGGATCAGTACCAGCCGCTCTCCGTTGAAAATCAGGTCCTGATTATTTTCGCCGCTTCCAACAAGTATCTGGATGATCTGCCGGTCAATGAATGTCGCCGCTTCGAAACGGAGTTGTATCCGTTCATCGAAACGAACTACAGCGGCCTGCTGAAATCGTTGCGCGAGAAGAAAGCGTTCGACGACAGCAATAGGGCCGAAGCGAAAAAAGCGCTGGACGCTTTCAAAGAGCGTTTCCAGACGACCCTCAAGTCCGCTCCAGCGGCAGCAGCCCAGGCGAAATAATCCAGTTCCATAATGCCCACACTTCTCGATTATCGGCGCCGCATTCGCTCCGTGAAAAGCACGCAGCAGATCACGCGCGCGATGAAGTTCGTCGCTGCGGCGAAATTGCGTCGCGCTCAGGAGGGCGTATTCGCCGCCCGGCCCTACGCCAAGGAAATTATTCGCGTGCTGCGCTCCGCGGCCGCGCGCATGGAATCTGCTGCGCATCCTTTGCTGCAGCGCCGGCCCGAGGAAAAGATTCTGGTGATGATTCTCACGGGCGACCGCAGCCTCTGCGGCGCATTCAATTCCAACGTGCTGCGTCATGCCATGGACTTCCTACGCGATCATCACGCGCGGAAGCTGGAATTACTCGTCGTGGGCAAAAAGGGCCGTGACACGCTGCGCAAGCGCGGCTATTCCTTCGTCGCAGAGTATCTGGACGTCTCGGCGAAAGTGGAGTTCTCCAAGGCCAAGGAAATTGCCGCCCGCGTTGCCGAGCTTTACACCAGCGGCGAAGTGGATGCGGTCTATGCGATCTACAACGAATTCAAGAACGTGATGGTACAGAATCTGCGCGCGGAAAAACTTCTGCCCGTAGATCCCGAAGTCGTGAAGAAATCTGCGGACGGCGAAGAACTGGCTGCCCACGCCGGCCCCGGCGGCTCCTTGCCCACCGAGCCTGGCCCGGACGGCCAAGGCCGCCTGGTGGATTACATCTACGAGCAGCCCGTCGAGCAAATCTTCGCGGGCCTCGTCCCGCGCTATCTCGAAGGCGAAATTTTCCGCATCCTGCTCGAATCCGCCGCCGCAGAACATGCCGCGCGCATGACCGCCATGGATGCAGCCACAAGAAACGCGTCGGAACTGATCGATAAGTTAACGCTGCGGATGAACAATATCCGTCAAGCAGCAATCACCAAGGAACTGATCGAGATCGTAAGCGGTGCAGCGTCGGCAAATTCGTGATCGGCGTCGGCACGCGATTCACGAAGCGATCATCAGGCTCGCAGAGGGAGAACGCTCATTATGGCAACGAATGAACATAAAACCGGCCACGTCGTAGAAGTCATTGGTCCGGTGGTGGACGTGCAATTCGAGGAAGGTCATCTTCCGCTGATTCATAATGCCGTGAAGATCACCAGCGAAGGCTTCAACAACCCCGAGCCGCTCGACATCGTCGCTGAAGTAGCCCAACACCTCGGCGAAGGCCGCGTGCGCTGCGTCGCGATGAAGCCTACCGAAGGCCTGGTGCGCGGAATGAAAGCGCTCGATCTGGGCGAGCCCATTTCCGTCCCGGTCGGCCGCGGCGTGCTAGGCCGCGTGCTTAACGTCCTGGGCGAGCCGGTCGACAATCTCGGGCCCGTGAAATACGAAAAACGTTACCCGATTCACCGCCCGGCTCCGTTGCTCGAAGACCAATCCACCACTCTGGAAATGTTCGAGACCGGCATCAAAGTCGTGGACCTCACCGAGCCGTACCTGAAAGGCGGAAAAATCGGCCTATTCGGCGGCGCGGGCGTCGGCAAGACCGTGCTCATCCAAGAGCTGATCCACAACGTCGCCATGAAACACGGCGGCGTCTCCGTATTCTCCGGCGTCGGCGAACGCACCCGCGAAGGCAACGACTTGTGGCTGGAAATGCAGGAATCCGGCGTAATCGTCCCGGGGAATTCCGAAAAATCCCGCTGCGCCTTGATCTACGGGCAGATGACCGAACCACCCGGCGCCCGTCTCCGCGTCGGACTAACCGGCCTCACGGTTGCCGAATATTTCCGCGATGAAGAAAAGCTCGACGTACTGCTCTTCATCGACAACATTTTCCGCTTCGTGCAAGCTGGCTCCGAGGTTTCCGCGCTTCTAGGACGCATGCCTTCCGCCGTTGGTTATCAGCCGAACCTCAACACCGAAATCGGCGAACTGCAGGAGCGCATCACTTCCACGAAAAATGGCTCGATCACTTCCGTGCAAGCCATTTACGTTCCGGCGGACGATTACACCGATCCCGCGCCAGCCGCAACTTTCGCGCACCTGGACGCCACCACCAACCTCAGCCGCCAGATCGTCGAACGCGGAATTTATCCCGCGGTCGATCCGCTGGCCAGCTTCTCGCGCATTCTCGATCCGCGCATCGTCGGCCAGGAACATTACAACGTGGCCCGCTCGGTGAAAGCCGTTCTGCAGCGCTACAAGGAACTGCAGGACATCATCGCGATTCTGGGCATCGAAGAACTTTCAGACGACGACAAGCAAACCGTCACACGCGCCCGCAAAATCGAAAAATTCCTGTCGCAGCCGATGTTCGTCGCCGAACAATTCACAGGCCTTGCCGGGAAGTACGTGAAAATCGAAGACACTGTGCGCGGTTTCAAAGAAATCGTAGAAGGCAAGCACGACGATTTGCCCGAGCAGGCTTTTTATATGGTCGGTACGATCGAAGAAGTGCGCGAGAAAGCAGAAAAGATGGCGGCGGGCGCGGCAGCATAGTCAGCGGCAGCCAGCGCGACGCGAAATAAAACGAAATAAATGGCCACACTACCAGAAAAAATCGAGCTGCAAGTGGTGACGCCCGAGCGACACATTCTCAGCGAAGATGTTGACGCGCTCGAAATGCCCGGCAAAGACGGCTACCTCGGCATTCTCCCCGGGCACGCGCCGCTGATTACCGAACTGGGGGTCGGAGTACTCACCTACCGGAAGGGCAACGAAACCCGTTACCTCACGGTGATGTACGGTTTCGCCGAAGTGCTGCCGGATCGCGTGATCGTCCTGGCGGAGGTTTCCGAGCGCGCCGAAGAAATCGACCGCGTGCGCGCCGCCGCCGCTCTGGAACGCGCCAAGTCCGACACCCCGAAGGCCGGATCCACCGAAGCCGAGTGGGATGTCGTCAACGCCGCGATCGAACGCGCCACCGCTCGCCTGCAAGCCGCTAACAAAGCCGGTACAGGTTCCGGCGCGGCGGGCGCGGCCAGTCGCTCGACTCGCGCGCCAGAGCACACGGCGGCTTAGGCGCTATGTGCCTTGTTTACTTTTGGATATCGTCGCATCCCCCCGCTGGGCGAGCGCATCTGATAACCATGGTACAAATGTAGTAGAAGGGGCGTATGTTAGACATTACTGTGTATTCAACTTCCTGGTGCTGCGATTGCCGCCGGGCTAAACATTTCTTGCGTGACCGCGGCATTCCTTACCGCGAAGTCAATATTGATGACGACGCCGCCGCCGAAGCCATCGTCCTGCAGATCAATAACGGCAAGCGCAAAGTGCCGATGATCGGCATCGAGGGCCGTTACTTCTCCCTAAGCCCTTTCGACCCCTACAAATTCGCCGAAGAACTGAAAATCCCGCTGAACAAATAAATCAAGCGGTGGGTCATCAGAAACGCTCACAAGAGAGCGCTGCCGCGATCGCCGCTTTTCTCTGGCTTCCCTGTGTCAAATCCGTTGATTTCACGACCCGGTGCGCAGCGCTGCCGATAACTCACATCAACCCCACGCCGCGCGTCATCACTCCAGCCACATGCAGGTCCGGCGTCAACAACACCAAATCCGCGTCCCCGCCAATCGCCAAAATCCCTTTCTTTCCCGCCAAGCCCAATCGCCGCGCCGGCAAAATCGTTGCCATGCGCAAGGCATCCGCAAACGGCACGCCCACTTCCACCATATAACGCAACGCGCGATCGAGCGTAAGCGTGCTGCCTGCCAACTTGCCTTCGGAGTTCCGCACCACGCCGCCCTTCACCGTAACTTCAAAATTTCCCAAGCGGTAATTCCCGTCGCGCATCCCAGTAGCCGAAGTCCCGTCGCTCACCAGCAACACCGTATCAAATCCCTTCGTACCCACCAGCACCTGGATCGCCGGCCCCGCCACATGCACGCCATCGGCAATAATTTCCGCCGTCACATCCGTGTCCGTCATAATCGCGCTGATCACCCCAGGATCGCGATGAGTGAACGGTCGCATCGCGTTGTAAACGTGCACCGCATGCCGGGCTCCCGCCTTAAACGCCGCGCGCGCCTGATCGTAGTCCGCATCCGTGTGTCCGACCGCAACCACCAGCCCGTCGGCCACCGCCCGAGCAATCAATTGCAAAGCCCCGGGAATTTCCGGCGCCACCGTGACAATCTTTACCAGCCCGTCCGCAGCCGCTCGAAGTTTTTCCAGCGCGTCAATCGAAGGCGTCGCAATCGAATCCGGCGGATGCACCCCGCGCCGCGCTTTATTGATAAAAGGCCCCTCCAGATGCACGCCCACAATTTCCGCCGCCGCGCGCTTATTCTCTTCCGGCTTCTCATGGCTGCGCACATACTGCGCAATGCCTTCCAGGCTGCGGCAAGTCTCATCGATCGGTGCCGTAACGGTAGTCGCCACAATCGATGTCGTCCCAAAGCGCGCCACCGTCGCCGTGATCGCATCCAGCGCCTGTGGCGTAGCCTCCATCACGTCGTGCCCGCCCGCGCCGTGGATATGCACGTCCACAAAGCCGGGCACCACCGTCATTCCCGCCGCCACATAATCCTTTGCGCCCGGAGGAATGTGCACTTCATCGCGATGGCCGATGCCCGTAATGCGCCCGCCTTCGACAACAATGACATTGTTCCGCAGTTCTTCCTGCGGCGTCAGAATGCGCTCCGCGTAGATTGCGATAGCCGTCATAGCCCGTCCATGCTACTTGAAGTCAGGCCGAAAATCAGCGCCCAGCCTTGCATACTTTTCCTAGTCCGCTACAATCATGGGGCGCAACTTATGGGGAGGAATTGGATGTCTTACGACAAAAGATACGTAGCTCAGAAACGCCAGCGCCGCCGCCGCAAGACCGCCAAGGCGAAGGTGAAGCTGTACGAGCAAGGAAAACTGCCGCACGACAAACTCCCCGCACTGGCCAAGAAATTCTTGAGCCGCAAGAATCGCGCTCTGAAAAAAGCCGAATAAGCAAAAAAAGAGGGGGCGCCCGTGGGAGCGCCCCCTCTTTTTGCTGCGCTGAACCGAGTCAAACCCGCCAAGGTGTGGCTCGTTCCATGGTGATGCGTTAATTGCCGCCGGAAGTAGCAGCCTGCGCGTGCGTTGCATTCGCCTTCGGCACGCTCAGATATCCGGTGATCTTGTCCTTGCCTACCTGGTTCACCACGAACTCCAGCGGAGCCCGTGCGCCACTTTCAAAGAAGTACAACGGCTCGTTGGCCGTCAGGTTCCTCTTGTCATGGCGCTGGTCGTCAACAAAGATCGTGACGCCGTACTGGCTCTTCTTCAGGTTCGTGGCATGCAGTTCCACCATCAGATTGCCTACTTTCTCGCGCGAGTTCTTCTTGTCAATCGTGAACTCGTAGTAATCGCGCTCGCCCAGGCGGCGAAGTTCTTCCACTTCGTCGTGGTTGCGCGCGATGAGCGTGCCGAATTCGCCCCGGGCCATCTGCAAATTGTTCTTGGTGGTGTCCAGGTCGGTCTTCACGCCGTTCACGTCCGTGCCGATCTTGTTCACGTCATCAACGCTCGCCTTGGTCGCCAGTTGTGCGTTGGTCTGATTCTGCATCTCCGCCAATTCCTTAGCGTCGTCTTCCTTGATCTTCTTAGCCTGCGAGCGCGCCTTAGATAGCTCGCCTTCGGTCAGCTTCATCTTGTCGGTCACCACGCTCAGCTCGCCTTCCAGCTGCGCGTTTGTGTCTTCGGCTTTGGCCAGACGCTGGCTGATCACGTCGTCGTTCTGCTTGAACTGTTGCGCTTGCGTCGCCAAAGATTGTTCGAGCTCTTTTGAGCGCGTGGACGCCGTCCAGCCTGCACCCAGTGCTACCAGTGAGACTACCGCGAGAGCAACCACAACGATTCCCACCCAGCGCGGCGCGGTGGCTTCGTCTGCGATCACTACGTCCTGTCGTTCGTCACTCATGTTTTTCGCTCCTCC
>DATNLN010000111.1:0-20103 GCA_035602855.1 Candidatus Acidiferrales bacterium | reverse complement strand
ACTTAGTCCAGCAGCTCTTCGATTTTTGCTTCGATTTCGGATTGCTTGAAGGGCTTGCCCTGGATCTTGCCGTAGCTTTCGGCGTCTACCAGAAATTTCGCGCGCAAGATCATTACGAGCTGGCCCATATTCATTTCCGGGACGAGAACTCTCTTGTAGCGCTTCAGAATATCGCCGAGATTGCGCGGCAGAGGATTCAGATAGCGCAGATGGACATGGCCGATGCGATGCCCCTTCTCACGCATGGTTTTCATGGCGGCGGTGATCGGACCGGCTGTAGAGCCCCAGGCCACGATGAGCAAATCTCCCGACGGATCGCCTTCGGGAACGATTTCCGGAATATCTTGCGCTATCCCTTCGACTTTTTCGGCGCGAGTGCGAACCATGTGCTCGTGGTTCAGCGGTTCGTAATTGATGTTGCCGGTGACGTCCTGCTTTTCGATGCCACCGACGCGATGCTCGAGACCGGGAGTGCCGGGAATGGCCCAGGGGCGCGCGAGCGTGGAAGGATTGCGCTTGTAGGGGAGAAAACCTTCGGGATTGGTCTCGAAGTGCACCGGGATTTGCGGCAACTCCGCGACGGTGGGAACTTTCCAGGGTTCGGCGCCGTTAGCCAGATAGCCGTCCGAGAGAATAATCACGGGCACCATATATTTAATGGCGATGCGGCTGGCTTCCAGGGCAATCCAGAAGCAATCGCCGGGTGAAGAAGGAGCGAGCACGGGAACAGGGGCTTCGGAATTGCGTCCGTACAGGGCTTGGAGAAGATCGGCTTGCTCGGTCTTGGTGGGAAGGCCAGTCGACGGACCGCCGCGCTGAATATCGCAAATCACCAGGGGCAATTCGACGGCGACGGCGAGGCCGATCGCTTCGGTTTTCAGCGCCATACCTGGGCCGGAGGTGGTGGTGATGGCCAGCGCGCCAGTATAGGACGCGCCGATGGCGGAGGAAACGGCGGCGATTTCGTCTTCGGCCTGAAAAGTGGTTACACCGAAATCCTTGTACATGGAAAGCTCATGAAGAATATCGGAAGCCGGCGTGATGGGATAGGAACCTAGAAACAGCGGGATGCCGGCCTGCTGCGAAGCGGCGACGAAGCCGAGAGCGAGCGCAGCGTTGCCGCTGATATTGCGATAGACGCCCGGCGACAGCTTGGCCGGAGGAATTTCGTAGCTGATTTGAAACGCTTCGGTGGCCTCGCAGAAACTGTAGCCCGCCTGCATGGCGAGTTTATTGGCGGTAACCAGCAGCGGCTTGTTCTTGAACTTATCGTCGAGCCAGCGCAGCGTCGGCTCCATGGAGCGGTTGTAAAGCCAGTAGCACATGCCGAGCGCGAAGAAATTTTTGCAGCGATCCATGCTTTTCGCGTCGAGGCCGACATCTTTCAAGGCGGCGCGCGTAAGCTTGGTGAGTTCGACAGCAAATAGACGATAGCCGTCAAGGGAATGATCTTCAAGCGGGCTGACCGTGATCTGGGCTTTGCGCAGATCGGTTTCTTTGAAATCGTCGGAATTGACGATGAGGATGCCGTTGGTTCGCAAGTCGGGCAGATTCATCTTCAGCGCGGCGGGATTCATGGCGATCAAGACGTCCACGCTGTCTCCGGGCGTATACACGTTGCTCGACGAGAAATGGACCTGGAAGCCGCTGACGCCAGGCAGTGTGCCGGCGGGAGCGCGAATTTCTGCAGGGTAGTCTGGGAAAGTGGCGAGGTCGTTGCCGTAGAGCGCGACCGTATTGGTGAACTGGCTTCCAGTGATCTGCATACCATCACCGGAATCACCGCAGAAGCGGATGACCGCCTTGTCTATCGTTTCTCTTTTGCGACCTAAAATATCTGAGATGGTGGTGGACATTCCTAATGGGCCCTCGCGGTAGTGGCTGGACAGAATCTCTCAGAACGGCGGCGCCGCGCAAGAGGCATCAGCCGGCCTTGAGACGAGTCAAAATAGTAGAAATAGTACCGATGCGAATGAGTCGCCGTCATTTGTTTTGAATGAGTTACAGCCGTTTCCAATAATTGAGGACCACCGATTAGACGGCGGCGCTGCGCTGTCGATTTCGACGATTTTAAGCCGCAACGTATGCGGGAAACAGAGGAGATCGCGACGGTCGGAGCGAGCCAACCAGAACGGGAAACAGTAATGGCAGTGGGTAAGGCGCCGTAGTCAGCGCGGCGCAGAAACTTGCGCGGGTTCGCTTCTTGTCGCATAACTCCAAAGACAGAGTTCCCAAGTCCTGAAGATAGGCTACCACAACGAGCGTGACTTTGCCCTGTGCACGGTTAGATGATGTTCCCTAAGAGTCGAGATGCCTGCTGGAGGAGATTGGCAAGCCGGATGCGGGGATGTGAGGTTTGAGCACGCTCGAGACGCGGAACCGGCGCGTTCACGGTAGCGTCCAAGATAATTGAGTTGCGTGATAGGGCGGGAAGCCAAGTCCTAGTGGCGGCCATGCGATGAAATTCAACCTGGAGAGATTGGCGATTGCTCAGCCTTCCACGGCGCATGCGGTGAGGCATTGGTTTTTGACGCTGGGAGGGCCGGGACTGATTTTGCTGGGGCTGATTGACAGCTCGGTGATTCCTGTTCCGGGGAGCATGGATGCGATGACGATCGTGCTTGCGGCGCACCAACGGACATGGTGGCCGTATTACGCGGTGATGGCGACGGTGGGATCGGTCGTGGGCGCATACCTGACGTATCGTCTGGCGCGGAATCGCGGGGAGAAGGCGCTGAATGACAGACTATCGAAACGCAACGCGAAGAAAGTGGTGGGGGTTTTTGAGCGTTGGGGATTTGGAGCGATCGCGCTTCCGGCGCTATTGCCGCCGCCGATGCCGATGGTTCCGTTTGTGATTGCGGCGGGGGCTCTGCAGTATTCGCCCAGGAAATTCCTGATGGCGATGTCGCTGGGGCGGCTGGCGCGCTATTGCATACTGGCGTATTTGGGAGCGGTGTATGGGCGGAAGATATTTGCGGTGGTGCTAGCGCATGGGGAAGTAGCGTTGATGGTGACGATCGGGGTTTGCGTGGCCGGAACGATTATTTTGGTGGTGCTGCGATTCAAACGGAAGCGGGAAGCGCTGGCGGATGGTGATTAGCGGCAGCTTGGAAAAATGCAATGAGAGGTCTCGCCGCAGGCTGCACGCGCCAGCAAGTCAAGCCTCCGCGCCTCAGAGTCAGCGGCGATTTCCTGGTCCCAATGTTCCCGATCGTTTTTCGATACCCTGCGAAAAATCTCGCCGAATTCTTCCCCCCGAGAGGCTTTCGATTTTTGCCATCAGCGCGTCTAAGGGCGGAACACCGGGGCGTTTTCTGGACATGCTCTGGTTTCCCGTGGAGGTGTCATGCGGTTTGCGATTCTATTTTTCTTGCTCACGACTTCTGTTGGCGCGCAGACGGCGCTGCAGCGGCAGATCCGCGACATTGCGGCTGATGCGCATGGCAAAGTTTCGGCGGCCTGCTCGCTGCCGGATTCTTCGTTGAACTGCGATCTGGATGCGCACGCGCACCCACCGATGCAGTCGGTATTCAAGTTGCCGCTGGCGATTACGGCGTTGCATCGGGTGGAAGAGGGGAAGTTTTCGCTGGAGCAGAAATTGCGATTTTTGCCTAGCGATCGGATTTTGCCGCGCACGCACAGCCCGCTGCAGGACAGGTACCCGGACGGAAACGTGGACGTCGCGCTGCGCGAGTTGCTGCGCCTTGGGCTCTCCGAGAGCGACAATGTTGCAGCGGACATTGTGCTGCGCAGCATCGGCGGTCCGGCGATTGTGAACGGATATATGGAGTCGGTTGGGGTAGCGGGTTTTCATTTGCAGGATGACGAGCAGGCGCTGGCTCGCGACAACGCGCTGCAATATCGCAACTGGTTTGAACCTGCGGCGGCGGTGCGATTGTTGCGGCGGATCAGCGATGATTCTCCGCTGGGGCCCGGGCCCACGCGAATGCTGCTGCAATGGATGCAAGAGGCGTCCAGCGGGGCGGAGCGGATCAAGGGCGAATTGCCCGCAGGAACGATCGTGATGCAAAAGACCGGCAGTTCAGGGACGCGGGACGGCATGGCGGCCGCCACGAACGATATCGGTTTGATCACGTTGCCTGACGGGCGGCGGCTCGCGATTGCGATTTTCGTGACGGATTCCAAGGCGGATGATGCGGCGCGCGATTCGGTAATTGCCCGGATTGCGAAGGCGGCGTACGACGAGAGCATTCAGACCAAGAAGTAAGCGCGACCTTCAGCTAGAATGCCAACCGTGATCAATCGAGCGATAGGGGACAAAGACGCGCCGATTCCAGACCGGAACGACCGTGGAGCGGTGATCGTCACTGGCGCGAGCCGCGGGATCGGAGCGGCGATCGCCAGGCTGGTTGGCGCCAACGGCTTTCCCGTGGCAATCAATTTTTTGACGAACAGGGCCGCCGCCGAACAGGTGGTTCGCGAGATCGCCTCAGGCGGCGGCCGAGCGGTCGCGATCCAGGGCGACGTTAGCCGTGAAGAAGAAATCCTTCGACTCTTCGAGACGACTGTACGCGAAATCGGGCAAATCGGAGGGCTTGTGAATAATGCGGGCGTCACGGGCGGCTTATTCCGAGTTGATGCGCTACCCGCGCAGGCAATCGCGCAAGTCTTGGCGACGAATGTCGCAGGCACGATGCTGTGTTCGCGCGAAGCGGTTCGGCGGATGTCGGTGCGGCATGGTGGAACGGGCGGTTCCATCGTGAACATTTCTTCGCTGGCTGCGCGCAGAGGTGGCGCCGGGGAATGGGTGCACTATGCGGCTTCGAAAGGGGCGATCGATAGTTTTACTGTTGGGTTGGCGCGAGAAGTGGCGAGTGAAGGCATTCGCGTCAACGCTGTCGCGCCTGGATTGATTGAGACCGAACTGCACGCTGCCAACGGCGCACCGGATCGTCTGAAGCGTTTGGCGCCTTCGATTCCGATGGGACGTCCGGGCACACCGCTTGAGGTAGCTCAGGGTGTACTTTGGCTGCTTTCCTCGGCGGCTTCGTATACGACGGGAACGATATTGGAGATTGGCGGAGGGCGATGACGCGGGCTGTCCGTTGAGATTTCGCGACCTTTAGGCGTCATTCACTCATTTTCGTGACGGGTTCCGTGGCGGGTGACGCTGCGCGCGAGACGGCGGACCACGCGATGAGCCTGGCACGAACAGATCGTCGAGTTAGTTGCTGATGATGTGGGCGCGGTCGCGGGAAAACGACCAGCGGCTTCCGTCGAGAATCGGCTTAATGGAAGAGCTTACAGCCATCGGTTTCATAACCTCTGTGCGTGGGTGGGACGAGATTTGCGGTGATAAACGCACCCCATGGTTGCGGCAAGCGAGGCTTGTTGACTGGGACGGACAGGGGTATTTCAAGGCGGGCCCGGTGAATTGAAAACTGGCCTTTAACTGTCCCAGAGTACCATTGACTTTCGCTTTTGGTTCGCCTACTGTGGATGCTACAACCTGGGCCCAGAGGGGTGTGAGATGGCGCTGACCAAGAGGCAGAAAGAAGTACTGAACTACCTGGTGGGATTCATCAACAAGAACGGGTATTCGCCGAGTTTTGAGGAAATTGCGCACGCGCTGAAGCTGACGTCACTGGCGACGGTGCACAAGCACCTCTCGACGCTGGAAAAAAAGGGCTATATACGGCGCGGGTACAACCAGAGCCGGTCGATTGAGGTGGTGCAACTGCCGAAGCCGATTCGCGAACAGGTCCTGGATCGCCATGTGGTCGAGCTGCCGCTGGCCGGACGGATTGCGGCGGGACGCCCGCTGGAGGCTGTCGAGACGAATGAGACGATTTCGCTGGCTGATTTTGCGCGCGGGCAGAACACGTTCGTGCTGCAGGTGAAGGGCGAGTCCATGCGCGACGACCACATATTGGATGGAGATTACATTGTGGTGGAGCAGACCCAGGTGGCGAACCCGGGAGAGATCGTGGTGGCTCTGGTGGGCGAGGACGACGCGACCGTAAAGAGATTCTACAGGGAGCCGGGCGGGAAGGTGCGTCTGCAGCCGGCGAATTCGGCGATGGCGCCGATTGTGGTGCAGGGCAGCGACGTAAAGATTCAGGGACGCGTTGTGGGAGTGCTGCGCAAGTATTAGTATGGGGGCCCAAGCGAATTGCGATGAGCCGGCCGGAACGTTCCGAAGCTGCGGGTTATTACTTCACTTATATTGACCGCATTCCGCAGGATGACATCGTTGGCGTGATGGAAGGACAGCTGGACGATGTCGGCAGGATCCTCGCATCCATCTCTGAAGAAAAATCGCGGCACCGGTATGCGCCGGAGAAGTGGAGCATCCGGCAGGTGCTCGGTCATTTGAATGATGCGGAGCGCGCGTTTGCGTTTCGCGCTTTGTGGTTTGGGCGCGGTTTTCATGATCCCCTCCCCGGTTTCGATCAAAACATCAGTGTGAATGCGGCGCGGGCGGATGAGTATGCGTGGGCTAGCCAAGTGGCGGAGTTTCGGGATATTCGGCGTGCGACCGTGGCATTGTTTCGGAAGATGCCTGACGAGGCGTGGGGGCGGAGCGGGGTGGCTAGCGGGAACTTGGTGACCGTGAGGGCTCTGGCTTACATAATTGCGGGGCACGTCGCGCATCACGTGGCGATTTTGCAGCAGAGGTATTTCTAGCGCAATTCACAGTGACTGAGCCGACGACACGCCGGCGCTACGAAGTTCAAAGGCACCCATCCCGCAAAGGCGGGATGGCCGCTACGATTTCAACGTCAAAGACGAATCGCTGACATCCCCAAAACAAATCGCGCTTGCGATTTGAGGGGCGAAGACTTAGGATGGCGTTCCCCAGCTTGACCGGCGCAGTTATCTCGCCGGACACACCTGTTCCATTTTGGATTTGGCACGGCTGCGTGACGGGACTACATTCGAAGACCCCGGTCCTTATATGTTCGCAGGCTGTAGTTTCGGCGTATTAGGGTGCGAGGAGGGTAAATGTGGGGAGACAAGAAACCGGAGGCTACGGGGAAGAAGCCGATCCCGCAGCAGCCGCAACCGTCTCAGCAGGCGCAACAAACTAAACCAACCGTACCGAGTGCAAACGCACCGGCTTTTCCTGGGGAGGTAAAGACAATGGCACCGAATGATCCGACGTATCCGAGCACGAGTTCGGGCAACACGGCACGACTGGGTGGGAGCCTGCATGTAAAGGGCGAGATCACCGGCAACGAAGACCTTCTGATTGACGGCACCGTCGAGGGGTTGGTTCAGCTGGAGGATCGCAAGCTGACGGTGGGAGCAAGCGCCAAGGTTACGGCCGATGTGATCGCCCGCGAAGTGATCGTTTACGGCAACGTGAAGGGCAACCTGCGCGCGCGCGACCGGATTGAGATCAAGAAGGACGGGTCGGTGGTGGGCGATTTGACCACGGCGCGGATTTCGATTGAGGACGGAGCTTACTTTAAGGGCTCGATCGAGATTGACAAGACAGGCGACGCGGCCGATGACAGCAGCAAAGCGTTTTCACGCGCGAATCGCGGCGCGGCGGCAACGACCACCTCGTAGGATTGGTTTTTTCGGGTTTTGTAAGGTGGCGGGCCGCCTGGGGTGGTCCGCCGCTGACTTCGTTGGATTGTGCTTCCTCGCGTCCCTAGTTTTAAGTGGTCTGCCTGCGAGTCCTCGTTGACATAAATCGAGACGTACTTTAGACTCGTTGTTTGTCCTTAGACGGAAAGGTGTGACTAGATAGATGCCGACGTATATTCCAAGAGGCCGCGAGGCCGAAGAGTTGATGGTCGGGAAGAACTGGTTCGTGATAGACGCCCAAGGAGTGGTGTTGGGGCGGCTGGCGACGCGGATTGCGCGATTGCTGATCGGCAAGGATAAGCCGACCTACACGCCGCATCTGGATTGCGGAGATCATGTGGTCGTGGTGAACGCCGAGAAGGTGAAGTTGACGGGCAACAAAATCGATCAGAAGTTGTATCGTCATCACAGCGGCTGGCCGGGCGGATTGAAGGAAGTGCCGATCCGCACGTTGCTGCAACGCCGGCCGGAAGAGGTTGTGCGCGAGGCGGTGCTGGGAATGCTGCCGAAGAACAAGCTGCGCGCGCGTCGAGCCAAGAAGCTGCGTGTTTATGCCGGAAGTGAAGGCCTCGCCCGCCACACCGGACAAAAGCCTCAGCCACTCTCGCTGTAACCTCGTCACGGGAACCGAAAAAAAAGCGTTTCGCGGATTGGTCCGCAGGAACGATTCAGGCATGTCCTTAGCGGCGCTCCGTTTACGGAGTGCGCTGGGGAAAATTTAGGAGGAAACTGTGAGTTCAGGCGCGAGTTCGCTGGAAGGAACAGCCAAACAATTTTACGGCACGGGGCGCCGGCGGGAATCGATCGCGCGCGTGTACATCAAGCAGGGCGCGGCGCGATTCACGGTGAACGGCCGGCCAGTCGATGAATATTTTCGCAATGTGGCGTGGAACACGGCGGCTGTCGAGCCGCTAAAGTTCACGCAGATGCTGGACCAGGTGGAAGTGAAGTGCATTGTTAAGGGCGGCGGCGTGGGCGGACAGTCGGGAGCGGTGCGCATGGGACTTTCGCGCGCGCTTTCCAGGTTGAACCCGGAGTTGCGGCCTGCGCTGCGCAAGAACGGATTCTTGACGCGGGATCCGCGCATGAAGGAACGCAAGAAGTACGGACAAAAGGGCGCGCGGCGTCGGTTCCAGTTCAGCAAGCGGTAGTTCGCGGGCTGGGTGGGGCTGCGAGCGAACAGAGATCTTTCACAGGCTTCGCGGGTTCAGGCTGACGGCGCAAGGCAAAGGCGGGCGGCTCTGAGACCCGCCCCCTGCAGCTCGACGATTGGAAGTTGTGGTACGGGGTGATGGTTGGGTACGGATCAGGCCTCGAGAAATCGAGGGCTGATTAATTCACGGCCGGGAAGGACCGGCAAAAAAGGATGCTGCCTTAGCGATCGCACGCAGGTCGCGGGGAAATAAGCATCCCTTCACGAGAGGAGGAACTTTGGGAGTCGAAATTACGATGAAAGAGCTGCTGGAGGCTGGAGTTCATTTTGGCCACCAGACGCGCCGCTGGAACCCGAAGATGAAGGAATATATTTTCGGGGAACGCAATGGAATCCACATTATTGACCTGCAGAAGACCTTGAAGATGTTCCGTGACGCCGCGCGCTACGTGGCGGAACTGGCGGGGCAAGGCAAACGAGTTCTTTTTCTCGGGACGAAACGCCAGGCGCAGGAAGCCATCGCTGAAGAGGCGAACCGCTGCGGCATGTTCTACGTGAACCACCGCTGGCTGGGCGGCACCATGACCAATTGGGTGACCCTGCAGAAATCCATCAAGCGATTGAAATTGCTGAAGGGCATGGTGGAAGACGGGCGGATGGCGCAGTTTTCCAAGAAGGAAGCGGCGCGGCTGGAACGCGAGTTGAAACATTTGAAGCAGAATTTCTCCGGCGTGGAAAATATGACCACGCTGCCGGACGCGCTGTTTGTGATTGATCCGAACGCGGAGCTGATCGCCGTGCACGAAGCGCGGCGCATGGGCATTCCGGTGGTTGCGATCGTGGATACGAACTGCGATCCGGATTTGGTCGATTGGGTGATTCCGGGCAACGATGACGCGTTGCGCGCGATTCGCCTGTTCACATCGAAAATTTCCGACGCGGTGATCGTGGGCCACCAGTCCTTCGAGCAGACGCAGATCGCCGATCAGAAGGCGATCGAAGGCAGCGGCGAAGAAGGCGTGGATTACGTGGACACCAGCGCCTACGAAGTTTACGAAAAACAGGAAGGCGATTTCGTGGAAGGCGAGCCGGGTGACGTGGTGGCAGGCGAAGAAGCGGCCGCCGCAGCCGTGCCGACCGAAGACGAGACGCAGCCTCGGTAAAAGCGAGTCCTCGCGCTTAATTATGCAATCGCTGGAATTGAGCGGGGCGGGTCCAGCCACACGCGCAGTGCGTCCCCAATTCATGAAAAGGAATTGAGTACAATTATGGCAACGGCAGACGAAAAACCGAATATTTCGGCGCAACAGGTGAAAGAGCTGCGCGATCGCACGGGTGTGGGTTTCGCGGCATGCCGCGAGGCACTGGTGGAGTCGAGTGGCGACATCGAGCGGGCGATTGATCTGCTGCGCAAGAAGGGGCAGGCAACGGCGGCGAAGAAGGCGCAGCGGGCGACGTCCGAGGGACTGGTAAGTTGTTACATTCACGCGGGCGGGAAAATCGGAGTGCTGATCGAAGTGAACTGCGAGAGCGATTTCGTCGCGCGCACGGATGATTTCCAGCGTTTGTGCCACGACGTGGCGATGCATATCGCCGCGCTCGATCCGCGTTTTCTGCGACGTGAGGAAGTGACGCAGGAGACGCTGGACCGCGAGCGGGAAATTTACAAGGAACAGGCCAAGGCTACCGGTAAGCCAGAAGCGGTGATCGAGAAGATCGTCAGCGGTAAGATGGAAAAATTCTACGAAGAGAATTGTTTGTACGAGCAGCATTTCATCAAGGACGAGGGGTTGACGGTGAAGGAGCTGATCGATCACACGATCGCTAAGATCGGCGAGAACATTGCGGTGCGGCGTTTTTCGCGGTTCAAGGTGGGCGAGATGGATGGGGCACAACGCACAACGGGAGCTGCCGAGGCCGAGGCGCCAGGAGCAGTGCCGAGCGCATAGATTTTTGCGCAATTTGAAGAGCTTTACGATCCGCCACGTTTTGTGGCGGATTTTTTTTTACGCGGATGATTGTTGCGGCAATGTGCTGAGCGGGGCGGAAAGCGAAGAAAGATCCTTCACCCGCTTGGCGGGTTCAGGGGGACGGCGAAACCCACAGGCAAAGCAGAGCAAGGCCCCTCGTGACGGCGACGGCGTGCAGCGCCTCTGCTTCGCTATAGAGCAAGCCATTGCGTCATCGCTGTGTGAGGTTGCGGGGAATCTCTGCTAAAATACGCGCGGCCAGGGGGGCTGGCGAATCCGTGACAATAAAAGCCGCAGGACGCAAGCGACAGACGACGGCCGCAGCCGACAATTCCCGGGGAAAGCATTCGATACAAACCAGCGCAACTGAGAGCGGCGCGACAAGCGCGAGCGGCGGGCCGGTGTATCAGAGGCTGGTGCTGAAACTTTCCGGGGAATCGCTTTCGGGGCCGCAGGATTTCGGACTGCACAAGGAAACGATCCAGGGGATCTCGCATGAAGTGAAAGAGATCTGCGATCTGGGTGTGCAGGTGGCGATCGTGGTCGGCGGCGGGAATTTTTTTCGGGGCACGCGGCAGAAGGAATTGGCGATCGACCGCGCGACCGGCGATTACATGGGAATGCTGGCGACGGTAATCAACGGACTGGCGATGGTGGATGCGCTGGAAAAGGCGGGCTGCCACACGCGGCTGCTGAGCGCGATTGAGATGCATCAGGTGGCTGAGCCGTTTATCCGGAGGCGCGCGACGCGCCATTTGGAAAAGGGCCGCGTGGTGATTTTTGCCGCGGGCACCGGGAACCCTTATTTTTCGACGGACACCGCGGCGGCGTTGCGCGCGATGGAAATTAAGGCGCAAGTGATATTGAAGGCGACGCGCGTGGACGGCGTGTATGACGCGGACCCGGAAAAAGTGAAGGGCGCGAAAAGATTCGACCGGATCACCTATCTGGACGTGCTGCAGAAGGGACTTTCGGTGATGGATTCGACGGCGATATCGCTGTGCATGGACAACCAAATGCCGATCGTGGTGTTCAATATGAACGTTCCCGGGAATTTGAAGCGCGTGGTGCTGGGTGAGCAGGTCGGTTCGACGGTTACTGCAGCGTGAAATATAAGGGCGGAGGCGATTTTATCGATGAGCACGATTGCCACCAGTAAAGATGCCTTGGCGCAAGCGAAGACGCGGATGGAAAAAGCGGTAGAGGATTTCCGCAAGGAGCTGGGAAGCGTGCGCACGGGGCGCGCGAACACGTCGCTGCTGGATCACGTGCGCGTGGATTATCACGGCACACCGATGCCGCTCAATCAGCTGGGCAGTTTGAATGTACCGGACGCTGCGACGATTGTGATTTCGCCGTGGGATCCGGGTGCGGTGGCATTGATTGACAAGGCGATACGTTTGACGGATCTGGGTTTGAATCCGACGAATGACGGGAAAGTGGTGCGCGTTCCGATTCCGGCTTTAACGGAGGACCGGCGCAAGGAGATGGTGAAGCACATTCACAAGGTGCTGGAAAATCATCGCACGGCGATACGGAATATCCGGCGGGACATTAAGGAAGGCGTGGAGAAATTGGAGAAGGAAAAGAAGATTAGCGAGGATGAGCGGAAGAGGTCGCTGGATGAGCTGGAGAAGGTGACGCATTCGGAGACGAAGAAGATCGAGGATCTGTCGGCGGCGAAAGAGAAGGAAGTGATGGAGATCAAGTAGGGCGAAGGTTCTTTTGCTGGAACTTCTGGGATTGCATCGTTGTTGTTTTGCCCCGCGGTAGAAATTTCTGCAGCATAGAAGTCAACGTCGCCCGCCTAAAAAGCAGCCGGCCGCTACCACGTCAACAGCAAAATCAACTGCGAACAAGCCGCGCATGAGTTTCAGGGCCGTGGCGCGGAACGCCCATCGGGAGAATGGCGTTCGCGGGGAAAAGCTAGTTCAGCGTGCGGACCTCTTGGGGGAGGGTTAGGGTGAAGTTGCAGGTTCCGGTGGTGGCGTTGCAGGCTAGGGTGCCGCGGCGGACGATTTTTGCAGGGGAGGCGTCTGGAAACATGGGACCGAAATCCAGGGCGCGAAGTTTTTCCGTGAAGGGACGCAGGTCCTGGCTTCCGCTGACGAATTTTGCAGCTTCGATTTTTGGATTTTTTCCGCCGGGCGAGAGCAGGACGAAGAAATCGGCGCGGGCGTTTTCTTTGAGGAGATCACCGGCTGGGAAGACGCGAATTTTTGTCAGCTCGGGTTTGGATTTCGAGACGAGTTCGTCGATTCCGGCGTTGCCACCGAGAAGAACGATCAGGCGCGCTCGAGTTTCGGGCACCGCGTGCGGGGCGGCGATGGCTTCGGCGTACATGCGGGCGGCGCGCTGCTTGTCGCCGCGCTTTTCATAGATTTGCGCAAGATGGTCGCCGACTTCGCCGTGCTGATTGAGCAACCAAGAGGCGCGAATGTAGCGTTCGGCCTGATCGAGTTCGCCTTTGCGAAAATTTACCCAGCCCAGTGTGTCCCAATAGACGCCGATGCTTGCTACCTGATTGAGATCGTCGAGCGAAAGGCGCGAAAGCTCGACGTTGCGAAGATCCGTCGCGGTGGCGGAGATGGCTGATTCGGCGTACTGCGCGGCTTTTTCGAGTTCGAGATTGTGCTCGGCGAGAGCGTAGGCGACGTTGTTCCAGACCGCGGGCGTTTGCGCGATCTCTACGCCCTTGTCGAACGCTTCCAGGGCTTTATCTTTTTCGCCGGTGTTCAGGAGCGCCTGGCCGAGACTAACTTCGAGTTCGGCGTTCTCCGGCGCGAGGACTGTGGCTTTATCGAGCTCGGGGACGGCTTCGGAATATTTGTGTTGTTCGAGGAATAGGGCGCCGAGCGCGGCGTGGGCGACGGGATCGAGCGGGTTCATTGCGATCTGTTTGCGGAAAGCGTCGGCGGCTTCGGGAAATTTTTGCTGCTGTTGCAGGGTGAGGCCGAGGTAATTGTAAACGTGCTCGTCGTAGGGATTGGCGGAAATCTGTTTTTGGAAAGCGACGGCGGCTTCGTCGAACTGTCCGAGACGTAGGTAGGCGAGGCCAAGATCGTTCCACCCTTGCTTGCTTTTGGGATCGATCTCGACAGCGTGCTGCAGCAAAGGGATCGCTTCGCGCACATTTCCCGCATTGAGCGCGGCGATGCCTGCTTCCAGAAGTTCATCGGCGCTGACGGTCGGGGGGATGGCGGGCGCGCCGGTGGTGGAATTCTCGACGACCAGGAGCTGGGTTTCGTCGGATTCGACAGCGCGGGAGAATGCGAGGTAGTCACTGACGCGCGCGGGGGCGAGTTCGCGCATTTTGAAATTCAGCGTGCGCTGCGCGGTGAGGACGTGATTTTCAAAATGATAGGTGGATTTGAAGTCGGCATAATCCCGTTCGACGGCAACGGCGACCGGAGCGCGTGCCGAGAAATTGGCGGGCAGCGTCATTTTCAGATCCATGGTGACATCGAGCGGGCTGCCGAGATGCACGGGATCGGGGGAGTCTTCGTTCGCGTCGGGCAAGCCGATGGCGAGCAGCGGCACGCCGACTTTGGATTTTTTGCTAGACCAGTCCAGATAATTCGTCTGCGCGAAATCCAGATCGAGTTCGAAGGGCTTTTCGGTGTCGGAGGGATCGCTTGGTTTCACATTGGTGATTTCGCCTTTAATGCCATCGAGCGCGGCGATGGTCTGGCCGAGTTCTTTCCATTGGGTTTCGGGCGTGCGGCGGAAGGCGACGCGCAGGGCAAACTCGTTATCGCCACGGAGAAAATAGCGCAGCGTCGCGGTTAGTTTGCCGAGATCGTTCACGTGAGCTTCGATTTCGACGTGTTGAGTCGAGAGGAACGGCGGATCGATGGGCGTCTGCACGATTTTTCCGGCGCCATCGGGCTCGACGAGCAGAGCGGATTTGTTGCGCAGCGGCGGCGAGAGCAGGCGGAAGGGCGCGACTTCGGCGGTGGAATCCATCCAGATTAATTCATCGCCGATCGGAACGGCGGTGATCAGGTGATCGAACTGCGAAGGGGAGGGCACATCGGTGTCGATTTTTCGCGCGAAGGGGATGAGGACCGCGTCGGATGGAATGTTGGCGGCTTGCAGCATGGCGGCGAGCAGCGTGTGCTTGTCCTTGCAATCGCCGTATTGATTTTTGAAAACGTCGGCAGCGGAATGCGGCTGATAGCGGCCCAGGCCAAAGGAGAGGCTGACGTAGCGAATATTTTTGGAGACGTAATCGTAAAGGGCGGCGATTTCCTCGAGCTCGGTCGAGTGGCCTTGGATGAGCTCCTGCGTTCTCGCGCGGATTTCTGGCGTCGGGTCAGTGCGCCCTTTTTCAAGATGGGCGTACCAAGTGGCGACCTGGGCCCAGTTGGTGAAGGTGGTGAATTGCACGTCGGGGCGGAGTTCAGGCGGCGGCTGCGGTTTTTTCTTGGCTGGTTCGGATGCCGAGGGCCGCGTGAGGTTCACGTGGCGCCAGTGGTGAATTTCGCGGCCGCCCGCAATGTCGGATGCGTCTTGCAGGCCCGGGGCGGCGATGAAATTATGCACGCGGCCCACGGGCAAGTTGACCTCGAGGCGTTCGTCGAGAGTGATCGCATCTTTTACGAAGGCGTAGTCGAACCAGAAATTTCCGGGCGCCAGCGCGGTGACTGTGCGCGTCGAGATTTCGTATTCGATGGTGTCTCCGGAATGCAGCGAAGGCACCGTGACGTGTTTTTCTTTGTAGTCTGTGTATTCGGGCGCGTCGCGGGCGACGGCGGCGGTCATGTCTTTCACAGAATCGGAGGAGGCGGTTACGACCGAGCCGTCTTTCTTGTTTACGCGGACGAAGCGGACGTCCATTACTTCGTTCGAGGAGTTGTAGCCGAAGATTAGTTCGCCGAGTTGTTGGACGCCGGCATCGCTTTGCACGCGGATGCGCACGGCGAGAGTGCGTTCACTGGTGCCATCGGTTTCAAAGCGCGCGGTGGTGTAGTACTGCTCGATGACGAAGGGTTCCTGGGAGTAATCGGCGGGCTGCAAATTTTGGGGTGCGGGCTTCCTCGCGGCCGGCGACGCACTTTGCGCGGGAGATTCTTGCGCAGCTAGGAAGGATGAGGAGAATAGAACCGCGCACAGCGAAACCGCGTAGAACCGTTTCATGCAGACTCCCTGTGGAAATTGCTTAGACGTAAGCAGTGTAGGTGCGTTGGCTGATGCGGTAAAGCAGTACAGGTTGGGGGCGTACGCAATGATGAAACGGCTTGGCGCATCGGTTGAGCGGGAACGCGACGGAAGCGATGAGGTCGGGTGAGGAGATCGGTCGCGCACCGTGGTGGGTCGCTACCATAAGCCGTTTGTAATCAATCGGGTGGATAATTGAGCCTCAGTTTCGAAGCCCTTTTCCCGTTTCGAGAAGCTCCCGTCTGACCGAATCTGCGCGAATATCGCCTGGGGGCGAGTTGGACAAAACGCGGAGGAGGGAAAGGGATGCCGGCGCGAGTTCAGGTTGCAGCCGGCGTCGCGGACAGCAAGGAATAGGCCAACCGCGCGGATTTATTTTTCGGATGGAATCGAGTTGACAAGACCCGTTGATTCTCCTATACTTCCTCGGTTGTCTGAGGGTCTTTGGACCCCGTGGTGATTAGGGAAGTCTTCAGTGCCCCGGAACAAAGAGCGACGGAACGGGGTAAGGAAGAGCGGCCGGAATGGGGCGCCAGCCCCGCAAAGCCGTGTGAGCCTCTCCGCAGATCGGTAGAAGATGCAGTTCACTCCTTGGGGTGACTCGTTTTCGCGGAGTACCTGGTAATTCCTTCGGGTGTGGCGCCTTTTCCGTATCATTCACTCGCCGAATTCTGCGCGGGCTTATTTGCCGTGCGTGGAAATTTGTGCTGGGTTTTCCGCTGGCGAGTTTTTCGGAACGAATTTTTTGCGAACGAGTTCTTGGGAATAGGGGGGAAAGCGTGCCGACGTTTTCACAGCTTGTGCGTAACGGCCGGGAGAAGATTCGGGTGAAGACGAAGTCACCCGCGCTGGAAGGATGTCCTGAGAAGCGCGGGGTGTGCGTCCGTGTTTACACTCAGACACCGAAGAAACCGAACTCCGCGCTGCGCAAGGTAGCGCGTGCCCGCCTGACCAACAGTGCTGAAGTCACCACCTACATTCCCGGGATCGGCCACAACTTGCAGGAACACTCGATCGTGCTGGTGCGGGGCGGCCGCGTGAAGGATCTGCCCGGCGTGCGTTATCACATCGTGCGCGGGACCTTGGACGCAGCCGGCGTTGAAAATCGAAAACAAGCGCGCTCGAAGTACGGCGCCAAGCGGCCCAAAGCCGCACAGAAGTAGGAGAGCGGAACGATGCCACGTAAAGGATGGGTACTACGCCGCAAGATTCCAGGCGATCCGGTTTTCGGCAGCGACCTGGTGCAGAAGTTTATCTCCAGCATGATGTACGACGGCAAGCGTGCAACGGCGCAGGCGATTTTCTATAACGCCATGGATCAGGTGGCGAAGAAGACCAACGACGATTCCTTCAAGCTTTTCAAGAAGGCGATTGAGAACTGCAAGCCGGTGCTGGAAGTAAAGACGCGGCGCGTGGGCGGCGCGAACTATCAGGTTCCGGTCGAAGTAAATCCGTTTCGCAGGCAATCGCTGGCCATTCACTGGCTGGTGCTGTATTCGCGCACGCGCAGCGGCAAGACCATGACGGACAAGCTGGCGGAAGAAATCATGGACGCCGCGAATGGACGCGGCGGCGCGGTCAAGAAAAAGGAGGACGTGCACCGCATGGCGGAAGCGAACAAAGCGTTCGCTCACTATCGCTGGTAACACGGGGCCAAATTTCGCATGGCACGACTGGTACAACTCGATCAGACCCGGAACATTGGGATCATGGCGCACATTGACGCAGGGAAGACCACGTCAACCGAGCGCATCCTTTTCTATACGGGTGTGACCTACAAGATCGGCGAAGTGCACGACGGCACGACGGTGATGGACTGGATGGAGCAGGAGCGCGAGCGCGGGATTACGATTACGTCGGCGGCGACGACAGCTTCCTGGTCGCGCTTTGGGAAGAAATACCGGATTAACATCATTGACACGCCGGGGCACGTGGATTTCACGGTGGAAGTAGAGCGTTCGCTGCGCGTGCTGGACGGGGCGGTAGCGATTTTCGACGCGGTGGCGGGCGTGCAGCCGCAGTCAGAGACGGTGTGGCGGCAGGCGGATAAGTATCGCGTGCCGCGTATCGCGTTCATCAACAAGATGGATCGCATTGGCGCGGATTTCGATCATTCGGTGCGATCGATGCGGCAGCGTCTTTCGGCGCATCCGGTGCCGCTGCAATTCCCGATTGGGCGCGAAGAAAACTTCATTGGCGTAATTGACTTTATCGAAGAGCGCGCGATTATCTGGAAGGACGAGACTCTGGGCGCGGAATACGAAACTCTTCCTCTGGAAAAACTCTGGGATGCGGCGTATTTGAAAGAGCATCCGGCGCTGGAAGTCGCGGTGAAGGCTTCGGCGCTGACTCCGGAATTTTACAAGGAGCATCGCGAAAAAGTTGTTGAATACATTGCCGAGCACGACGACGCCATTCTGACCAAGTATTTGGAGCAGCATAAGCTCGAGCCTGCGGAGCTGCGCGCTTCTTTGCGGCGTTCGACGATCGCGCTGAAGCTGGTTCCGGTTTTGGCGGGTTCGGCGTTCAAGAACAAGGGCATTCAGCCGCTGCTGGACGCGGTGGTGGATTATCTGCCGGCTCCCTCCGATGTGCCGCCGGTCGAGGGCACGGACCCGAATGGCGACGAGCCGATTTTGCGGCGTGCTTCGGACGATCAGCCGTTTGCGGCGCTGGCGTTCAAGATTATGACCGACCCGTTTGTCGGGCACGTCACCTACATACGCGTTTATTCCGGCGTGCTCAAGGCCGGGCAGAACGTTTACAACTCGACGCGCAAGACGCGCGAACGCATTGGGCGTTTGCTGCGCATGCACGCGAACAAGCGCGAAGAGATTGAGTCGATCGAAGCGGGCGACATCGCCGCGTGCGTCGGACTGAAGAATGTGACGACCGGCGACACCTTGTGTGATGAAGAGAAGCCGGTGTTGCTTGAGAACATTGATTTCCCGGCGCCTGTAATTTCGGTGGCGATTGAGCCGAAAACCAAAGCGGATCAAGAAAAAATGGGCACGGCGCTGGGCAAGCTAGCGCAGGAAGACCCCACGTTCCGCGTGCATACCGATCACGACACGAATCAGACGCTGATTTCCGGGATGGGCGAGTTGCACCTGGAAATTATTGTGGACCGCATGATGCGCGAATTCGGCGTGCAGGCCAATGTGGGCCGGCCGCAGGTAGCGTACCGCGAAACGATTTTGAAGACGGCGGAAGGCGAAGGAAAGTACATCAAGCAGACCGGCGGGCGCGGACAGTACGGCCACGCGGTGCTGACAGTGCATCCCCTGGCGAACTCAAATCACGAAGACATGCACGAGATGTCCACAGACGAGATTGACGAGCTGGCCAAGCAAGTGTCGGGCGGCAAGGGCGGCAAGTGGCATTTCGACAAGGAACATCGTCTGCTGTTTGTGGATAAGGTTGTGGGCGGAGCGATTCCCAAGGAATTCATCGCGCCGATTGAAGCGGGCGTGCGCGAGGCCATGGAAACGGGCGTTTTGGCTGGGTACGAGATGGTGGATGCCGCGGTCGTTTTGACCGATGGCAGCTACCACGACGTGGATAGCTCGGAAATGGCGTTCAAGATTGCGGGGTCCATGGCGTTCAAGGATGCTTGCAAGCGCGCGAATCCGAAATTGCTCGAACCGATCATGCGGGTTGAAGTGGTGGTGCCGGAAGATTACATGGGTCCGGTTATTGCGGACCTGAATTCACGGCGCGGACAGATGCAGGGAAGAGAGTCGCGCGGCGGGACGGAGATCATCAATGTGCGCGTGCCGCTGGCGGCGATGTTCGGTTACGCGACGGAAATTCGCAGCCGTACGCAGGGGCGGGGCAGTTTTACCATGCATTTCTCGCATTACGAGCAGGTTCCGGGAAATATCGCGGAAGAGATTATTGGCAGCGCCAGCGGCGAAAAGACCAAGAAGTAGGCGGGGCCGGGAACTTAGCAGTTGGAACAGTTTGACTTGAGGAGCAGAGAGCGAAATGGCGAAAGAGAAATTCGAACGGAATAAGCCGCACGTAAATATTGGGACGATTGGTCACATTGACCATGGCAAGACGACTTCGACGGCGGCGATTACCAAGGTGCTGTCGAAGAACAATCCGAAGGTGGCATTCCGGGCCTTCGATTCGATTGACAATGCGCCGGAAGAGCGCGAGCGCGGTATTACGATTGCGGTATCGCACGTGGAGTATGAGACGGCGAACCGGCACTATGCGCACATTGATTGTCCGGGCCACGCGGATTATGTGAAG
>DATNLN010000110.1:0-22803 GCA_035602855.1 Candidatus Acidiferrales bacterium | reverse complement strand
GGGGTGTGCTGTGCGCTGGCTCTGACGATGGGCAATCTGGCGCTTGCGGCAATGGCGGTGCCTGCGCCGGCCGAGCGTTACCTGCACGTGAAGGTGGATGATGCCGCCAAGGGCGAGAGCGTGAATGTGAATGTGCCGCTCTCAATGGCGACGGCCATCCTGCCCACCATCAATAAGGGAAACCTGCACGACGGCCACGTAACCATCAGCGAAACGGATTTCAACGGCGTGGACGTGCGCGCAATTCTGGAAGCCATCCGCAAGGCGCCGGACAACGAATTCGTCACCGTGAAAGAAAAAGACCAGGACGTCCGCGTGGCGAAATTGAATGGCAACCTGATCGTCCATGTGCTGGACAAGCACAAAGACAAAGACGGCCAGAAAGTGGACGTCACCATCCCGATGAAGGTGGTGGACGCGCTCTTTGCCACTACGAAAGATAACGAACTCGATGTAGCCGCAGCCATTCGCGCGCTCAGCGATGCCGGCGACGCGGTTCTGGTGACCGTGCAGGATGCCACCGAGCACGTGCGCATCTGGATTGACTCGCACAGCTCTTCCGAATAGCTGAAAACTCGCGTAGGAGGTGCAGCATGGTTCTTCTAGGGAAAGTAGCGCTCGGAATTGCGGGCACGGCGCTTGCAGGTGTCGGCTTGATTTGCAGCGAGGGGATGATCGAAGTGAAAGTGGTGGAAAAGCAGCCGGAAGTTCATCACGTTTACGTTCTCGCGCCGGCGATGCTCGTTCCAATCACGATGCATTTCATCCCCAGCAAGAAACTGGGCCGCGCGGCCAGCGAAATTAAACCATGGATGCCCACGATTCGGGCTGCGCTCGAGCAATTGCGCGCGGGCGAAGACGTGACCCTGGTGGAAGTGCGCGAACCCGGGCAACACGTGTTGGTCAGCAAGGATGGAGGTTCGGTGGTGGTGGACGTGACAGACAGGGATGAAACCGTGCACGTCTCCGCTCCGATACGCGCCATCGAGAGCACCGTGGACCAAGTCGCCGCTGCGAGTCCGGAAACTCAGGACTAAATCGCGACGGATTCCCTTACTGGCGGGCGCAGCAAGGCCCCTTGCACGCGCCCGTCAGAATTGGGGATTTCATTTTGGCGGAACCCAGTACACTTCTTCGCGCAACGATCCTTTGCCGTAACCACCGCGCAGCAGGATGCCACGGCCCAACTCAATCATCTGCGGATGGCCGCAAAGGTAGCCAGTGGTATCGGCAGGGTCGAGCTTCCATTCGTATGCGTATTTGCGGATGAGGTCTTCCACCCGGCCCGTTTCTCCGCGCCATGCGCTGTCCTCCCAGGGACGGCTGACCGTGGGAACATATTTCATCCACGGAACTTCGCCGGCGATGCGCTCCAGTTCTTCGCGATAACCAAATTCCCAGGAGCGGCTGGCGCCCTGGATTACATAGAGCCGCAGATCGCCGGGGAATTTGTTCTCTTTCCAATCCGCGTACAACGTGCGCGCGTAGGAAATGTACGGCGCAACGCCCGTGACCGTCGCGAGCAGCAGATGATTGCGATGCCCGCTTTTCAGATCCAGGGTGAAGCGGCCCTTGGCGATTTTCCGTACGGAAAGCCCATCGCCCACCTGCAGCTTATGAAGCAGCGGCGTCAATTCCCCTTGCTCGACCAATTCAATGAAAATTTCTAGCTCGCGTTCGTAGGGCGAGGAAACGATCGAGTAGGCGCGCTCGACGCGCTTCAGCGGCGAGTCCACCCCCAGCGTTGCGTACTGCCCGGCGACAAAATTGAATTGGCCGCCCGGATCAATCTTGACCTTCCACAGATCCGGCGCCAGGTTCTCCCGCTGCGTTATGCGGCCTGGGTAGAATTTGTCAGCAGAAGAACTCATGCCGCAGGCCCCCCGAGTCCTTTCGGATTCGCGTGCGATGCGAAAAAACGCTCGTAAAAAAACCAAGAGGCGCCCTGGTGCCGCTGGAGCGCCTGTAAAACCTGAAACTACAGAATTTCCATCACGGATGCTGATCTTGCTGGAACATCATCGGATTAAAAGGCTGCGGCGTCCCGGTGATCTTGTCCTTGGCATCGGTGATCACCTTGGTGAGCACCATAGTCGAGTCTTTCCCCTGAAATTTCACCAAGCCGTAGGGTCCGGCCTTGGGAGCAACCCAGGCGTCGCCAGTTCCATCCTTCATCTTGTAATGTTCGGCCGTGAACGTCCCGGCCGGAGTGGTGACGGTCTCGCTCGCGACGTCGTCCGCGCGGTCACGGATATCGGCAGGCTGTTTTTGCGCGCTCGATTTGTTCATCTGCGTGGGCATTTCCATCGGCGGGCGCGTACCCATTTGCATGATCATGCGGGAGACGACAGTGTCCGTGCCATCCACCACCGTCAACGATTTCATCACCATTTGTCCCGCGGGTGAGTTGGACATGGTCATCTCGAACCAGTACCCGTCCTTGCCGGCCACCGATTCCTTGCCGACGATGGCGATTTCCATCACCATTTTGCTGCCCTTGTCCGTGGTGATTTCGTATTCGCCGCCCGAACCAACCACCGGATTGAATATTCCGCGCATGGCCGGAGCGACGTGCATCCCCATCTGGGCGCTCGCGAACAAAGGCAGCATCGCCAGCAGAAGGCCAACGCAACCGAAACGTGCCGCTATCTTCATGAACTCTCCTCGAGCACTTGAGATTTCCAGCGATTGCGACTAGAGGTCGCGTCCCAAGGAATCCATCATTTTCGATGTGTCGAAACTGGCGTCTATTTTCACGTTGGTGACCACGCACAGGAAATCCACAACCTTTTCATCCGCGGCTACCGTGGATATACCGCTGTCCGACTTCTTAGGAAAGAAAAAGGCGACGGACTGTATCTTCTTTCCATCCTCGCTGTTCTGGATCTTTACGCCGCTGGGAGCGACTTTCTGTTTCGTTTTCCTATCGATCAAGAAAGCGCCGTTTTGCAGAATCTTCTCATCCACGGACTGAAACGGCTTCATGTCCGGCCCTGCCACCACAATTTCGTAGGAGTCCACGGGCTTGGCGAGCTCTTGGGCCGCCGCGTCGTCGTTCATCTGGCCCGCGAGGACCAGGTTGCGAATCACGGCTTCGCGGATGGTTCGCGACGACGACCAGCGCACAAGGAACATGGCTAGAGCCGCCGTCTGCGGTCCGCCACTCGCCGCGTCAGCGGCGCCTCCGCCTCCAGGGCCTGTCCGTGGACTTTGGCCGCTTCTCGCGGGCCCTGGCCCAGACGTCGAGCCGCCGTCAGTACCGCCCGCTGCGGCGTCTCCGTTTAGCCACGGAGCCTCCACTTGTATGCTGCGCGCCCACGGTGACCCGTCGAGTACCTTGCGTACGTCCTTGGCATCCCACTGCTGATAGGGTTTGGATTTCCACGGGTCGCCGCCCGCCCACACCATTGCCGCAAGTAGTAGTACAACGCAACCGCTAAGAAGGATTTTGCGCAAGATTTTCCTCGATCCGACCAGCGCCGCGGATGGCCAACGCCGCTCGAGGGATTTTCGCCGGGATACAGTATTCCCGGCCGGACAGCCGTCAATCTATCCGCCAGCTTGCCGGGAAGCAAGCGTTTTTGCTTTCGGGTATCCGGAAATGTTCGTGGCTTCGGGTCCGCCGTAGACGTGCTCCACCCGATACATGGGGTTCTCTCGGGATTCGAAGTGGGTGCGCATGAGCAGCTCGCCTACCAGCCCGACCGCCAAAAGTTGCACTCCGAACAACGTCAGCATCATTCCCAGGACCAGCAACGGGCCGTGCAGCGCGAACAGATCCAGGCGCCACCACATCAATTTCTCGGCCAGCAGGAACGCCATGATTCCGCCACCCACAAATAATCCCAGCAGTCCCGGAGGACCGAAGAAGTGCAGCGGGCGCGTCATATAGCGCATCAGGAAGCGGATGGTGATGATGTCGAAAAAAACGCGCAGCGTGCGCGAAATGCCGTAATGCGATTGGCCGTCCGGCCGCACGATATTGCGAATCGGAACCTCGACGATCTTGGCTCCGTTCCACGCGGCTAGCGCCGGAATAAAGCGGTGCATTTCGCCGTACAACGGAACGTCCTTGATCGTCTCGCGGCGATAAACCTTAAAAGTCGTGCCGAAGTCGTGGATCGCAACTCCGGAAAGCTTGGCCATCATCCAGTTCGCTACGCGCGAAGGCAGCCGCCGCAAAATAAAATTGTCCACGCGTTTTTGCCGCCAGCCGCTCACAATATCGCAGCCGGTCGCGTCCAAAGTTTCCAGCAGCGTGGGAATATCGGCGGGGTCATGCTGCAAGTCGCCGTCCATCGAAATGATTACATCGCCGGAAGCGTAATCAAATCCCGCGGCGAGCGCCGTGGTCTGGCCGTAGTTTCGTTTCAGGCGCAGCACTGCGACGCGCGGATCCTGTTCGGCAATGTCGGCGAGAATCTGTGGTGTCGCGTCCGAGCTTTGATCGTCCACGTAAACGAACTCTACCGGCTCGAATCGCCCGGTCATGATCTCACTTAGCTGGCGGTGCAATTCGCGGACGCTCTGCTGCTCGTCGTGAAAGGGCACCACCAGTGAAAAACGTGGCGGTGTTTTGGCCTGCTCGCGCATAGGTTCAGTTTAACTCGCGATAGCTGATTAAGCGAACCCCTCGTTCGTGCAGCGCACTGCGCACGCTGGCATCGAGCAGCGCATCCAGTTCCGTTTCGCGTTGCTCGCGCAGCCGGGTACCGGACTGCACCAGGTCGGCGTCGCAAATCCCGGGGTGCAACATTATTTCGGTGCTGCCGTCGGCTAGCGCATCGACCATACGGCGCAGTGCAGCGGCGCTCACTTGCCCGGTCACTGCAAGTCCCAGAAAATGGTCCGGAAATTGAAGCCCGTACTTCCGGGCGATGGCGTAAAAGCGCGGACCGACGGCGCGAACCGCACCTGCCGCCACAATCTGCATCGAAATGCCTTTTTCGTCGGCCCTCATCGTCTGCCAGGAGTCATGCAGATTTTCCATAGGCTTGCGTACTCGCTTGATTCCAAATTCTTTGGCAATTCTTGCTAACGACTCCATAACCCGGGGATGCGCATGCGTATGTTTGTGAGTGTCCAGATGCGTCGCGCGGATTCCGGCGGATTGAATTTTATTGATTTGCGCGCGCAGCTCCTGTTCGATTTCCTTCGCCGGTATCATTCCGGAGCTAAGTCTGGCGACAAACTTCGCCAGGGACTCCGGCAAATTGCCATCGCCGTCGGCCAGGGACGCAATATCTTCGCGGCGGGCGACGCATTTCCCGCCGACCAGAACTAAATGGCAGCCCACTCCCAGTTTGGGATTCGCCGCGCTCAGCCGTACCGCATCGTCGAATGCCGGACCGTTGGCCATCAGCGTGGCGCTGGTGAGAATCCCTTCGCGATGCGCACGAATAATTCCTTGGTTCACACCACGCGTCATTCCAAAGTCATCGGCGTTGAGAATCAGAGATTTCATTTGGGTCCGGGACATTTTGCAGCTGCCTAACCATGATAGCAAGTCGGCACGAAGAAGCGCAGCTGGCGCAGCGGCGCGCGCGACGCGGGAAATTTCCTTCTGGGAAAGAATACTCGCAGTCCGTTCCAAAAAGGTTTGCGGAAAATGTGGCGAGACATTTTTGAAACCATTGCAGCGCCGAACGAACAGGAAAATATAGATCTTGTGTGAAAGTTTTCAACAGCTCTGTTGAAAACCGTGTGGAAATGGCGGCAGGGGAAACGAAATCGTCCAGCAACGTAAAGGTTTAATCCTGTTTGCACACATTCCGGGCAGTCTGCAATCGTGGGAATGAGAAAATCGTGACGCCAACAGAGGTGTATAAAAATTTCGCGCCCAATGAAACTAATACCAGTGAGTGGGGGCTTCCAGCTTGATTTCAATCGTGTCTTGATCTGTTTCGATGTCGTACCACTTGCCGTATGTGTGCAGGCCCTTGGCAATCACCTGAATCAATATTTTGCCTCGCGGCACCGCGGGAACCTTCACCGAGCCGTCTTGATTCGTCTTGAAACTGAGCTCTGCGAGTTTGTCTTTGTGCAAGAAACTGCCGGGCTCGTTGAAACGGACGTAAACGCTGGCATTACCCACAGGCTTGTCTTCCGGGTTGGTGATGCGGATTCTCAATCGCGTTGTGCTGCCGTCGGAAGTTAGGTCATCTTTCTGGCTGGATTTGTCGGCCGCGCCCGGTTGACTCGGGGTCGAGGACTGATCCGCCGGGTTCGTCTGCGCGCGGCAAGCGTCAGGTGAAAGCAATCCCGTTACCAAAACTGCAGCGAAGGCCAGCAGGAAGAATAGAACTCGACGGAGGGTGCAGGGCCTCATACATCCCTCTTGTACTCCAATCCGGCCGGTCGCTCAAGCGCATAAGTCCACGCGCACGGGCGGCGGCCATCGGCACCCGTATGGAACGCGCCGCGACAGCTTGGAAGCACACCCATGATCTTCCGCTGTTGCTGCATTGCTGAATCCTTAACAATGTCGCGGGCGTTCGGTGTCGTGCCGCCCTCCGCCTGTCGTATGATGAAAGGTCAAATCCGAAAGCCATCGCGGATAGGCGAAGTCCGCTCCGGCGGTGTAAGAGCGCATGCGGCTTGGAGTTGCCCGTTTCGCGACCGCGCGCGTGCGTTGTGAACCAAACCGCCGGCTTAGACTCCGTACGCAGCCGAAAAAATTCTTAGCATTCATGTCTTGGAGGAAAGTGATGGGTTTTTCGACCGATGCAATTCACGTGGGCCAGGAACCGGACGCGCTGACCGGATCAATCGTCGCGCCGATTTATCAAACCTCGACCTACGTTATCGAGGAAATGGGCAAGAGCAAGGGGTATGACTATGCCCGCACCAACCACCCCAACAGAAAAGCCCTGGAGCGCACGATCGCCAAACTCGAGAATGGCCATGCCGCCTACGTCTTCACTTCGGGAATGGCGGCGATTGATGCCGTCTTTCGCCTGCTGCGCCCGGGCGACCATACCATTCTTTCTCAATCCGTGTATGGCGGCGTCTTCCGCATCACCACGCAACTGCTGGTCCAGTTTGGACTGGAATTCAGTTACGTCGACACTTCCAATTTGGAAAAAGTGAAGCAAGCCATCAAGCCGAACACGAAAATGATTTATGTTGAAACTCCGACGAATCCCACGATGATCGTCACCGACCTGGCTGCCATTGCAAAACTGGGACACGAGCGAAATCTGACCGTTGTGGTCGACAACACGTTCCTGAGCCCCTATCTACAACAGCCGCTCGCTCTGGGCGCGGACATCGTCGTCCATTCCATGACCAAGTTCCTGAACGGCCACAGTGATTGCACCGGCGGAGCGGTAATCGTCAGCACGCCCGAACAAGCTCAGAAAATATACTTTGTGCAACGCTCGGCCGGCGCTGGCCTGGCGCCCATGGATTGCTTTTTGGTTTCGCGCGGCGTCAAGACGCTAGCGGTGCGCATGGACCGCCACAATTCCAACGGCATGACGGTGGCAAAGTACCTCGCGGCTCATGCCAAGGTAAAACACGTCATCTTCCCCGGACTGGCTTCCCATCCACAGCACGAAATCGCCAAGAAGCAGCAGCGCGGCTTCGGCGCGATGATTTCGTTTGATCTGGGCCCGCTCGAATCAGCCAAGAAGTTTCTGAATCACGTGCACCTGTGCTCGCTGGCAGAAAGCTTGGGCGGAGTCGAGACGCTCATTTCCCTGCCCGCGCTGATGACTCACGCCTCCATCCCGCCGGATATTCAGATGCAGATCGGGATCACGCAGGGGCTGGTGCGCTTGTCCGTCGGGATCGAGGACGTCGAGGACATCATCGCCGATTTGGACCAGGCTCTGGCCCGAATCTAGTGTGCGCGGGCCAAATTAAATTGGGCGCTGCGTCTGGAATGACACACGCGCCAGTTCCCGGCGTTCTCGACCTGGTCGAGCTGCAAACGATCAGCTCTTTACGGATGCCGAGATCCAATCCAAATAAGTCCGCGAACCCGCCGCGATCGGCAAAGCGATAATTTCCGGTACCTGGTAGCTGTGCAGCTCGAGCACCACCTCGCGCACCGCCGCAAACCGCCGCCTGCTCGTCTTGATTAGCAGCAAAAACTCCTTGGCCGACTCGACCCTGCGCTTCCAGCGGTAGGTGGACGCCAACGGCACCCCGATCTCGCTGACGCAAGCCGCCAGCCGTTGCCCCACCAGCGCGCGGGCGATCTTGTGAGCCTCTTTTCGCGACCCGCAGGTGACCAGTACCAGAATTTTGTCGGTCATCGTTGCCGCCCATCCGCCTTTACTCTTGCGACTCGCACCGTTCTTCCTCGATTTTAGTTCGCGGGCCAAGATACAATAGTCGCCCGTGACGAAACAAACGATCCATTTCGGAACTTCCGGCTGGCGCGGCATCATCGCCGACGATTTCACCTTCGCCGGAGTTCGCCGTGCCTCCGCCGCCATCGCCGGACACGTCCGTGCGCTAACGAAAAAACCTAAACTCGTCGTCGGCCACGACACGCGCTTCTTCTCGCCGGAATTCGCGCGCACCTCCGCGGGAGTGCTGCGGAAAAAGGGCTGCGCCATCGTTTTCTGCCCGGAACCGACGCCGACTCCGGTGCTGGCTCACGCCATCATTCACAATAAACTCGATGGAGGCGTCAACATCACCGCTAGCCACAACCCGGCCGAATATAACGGCCTGAAATTCTCTGGGCCCGACGGCGGGCCGGCCCTGCCCGACATCACCAAGGACATTGAAAAACGCGCCGCCGCGTTGCCGGACGACGAAGAAAGTCATTTCCAGGACATTGCCGACGATTTTGAGCGAATTGATCCGCGCGGACCTTACTTCGCGCAACTAAAAAAAATGATTCGCTTCGATGTGCTGGCCAAAGCCAAAGGCAATTTCGCCTACGACGCCTTGCACGGCTGCGGCGCGGGCTGGCTCGATCGCATCCTCGCCGATCATGGGATGACGGTCGAATCCATTCGCACTCGCCGCGACGTCCTGTTCGACGGCAGCGGCCCTGACCCTTCGGAACAAAATCTTGCGCCGCTGACGAAACTGGTGCTCGAAAAGAAATCGCTGGCAGGCCTCGCCACCGACGGCGATGCCGACCGCTTCGGTATCCTCGATCGCGACGGCACGTTCGTCCAGCCCAATCACATTCTGGGCCTGGTGTTCGATTACTTGCTCCAGACGCGCGGTGAAAAGCTGGGCGCCCAGCGCAGCGTCGCCACCACGCATCTGATTGACGCTGTCGCGCGCCTGCACGGTGTGAAGACTTACGAAACTCCGGTCGGCTTCAAATACGTTGGCCCGCTGCTGCGCGAAGGCAAAATTGCGCTGGGCGGGGAAGAAAGCGCGGGCATGACCATCCACGGCCACCTCCCGGAAAAAGACGGCATCCTCGCTTGCCTGCTGGTGGCCGAAATGATCGCGGCGCGGCAGGCTTCACTCAACGATCAGCTGCGCGATCTGTTCCGCCGAGTGGGTGCCGAATTCTGGCCGGTGCGCGAAAACTTGCATCTCCCGGCGGAAGCCCAGGCCAAGCTGCCGAAACGTTTGCTCGAAAACTTCACGGAATTTGCGGGACATAAAGTCGCGAAAACCGATCGCACCGACGGGCTGCAGCTGATTTTCGACGACGGCTCGTGGATTCTGATGCGTCCGTCGGGCACTGAACCCGTCGTGCGCATCTATACCGAAGCCGCGAAGCTCGCCGCAGCCCAGAAATTGGCACAGGAGGCGCGCGCATGGATTACCCAGTGAACCGCGACGTCCACAATCCGCCGCCGGAAAAGATCGACGCGACCGCTCCGCGCCAGACCTTCGCCCAGCAGCTAAGCTCGTTCTTACGCCGCAATCTGTATTGGTTTCTGGTCGCTGGATTCGTCTTGCTGCTGCTGCAGGATATTTTCGGGACGCACGGAGTCCTGGCGATGCGCCGCTCGCAAGCCGAAGCGCGGAAAATCCAACAGGAAATAAGTCAATTGGATCGCGAAAACAAGAAACTGCAGGACCATGTGAAGGATCTGAAGACCGATCCCTCCACCATGGAATGCATCGCCCGCGAAGATTTCGGCCTGGCGCGTCCGGGGGAATTAATTTTCAAGACGCAGCCGAGAGCAACAGATCCAGCACATCCCGCCGCGGCGCAAGGCTGCTCCGCGCTCAAGCCTTAAGCCTCGGGCGCGAGCCGTAGCCTGCGTCGAAACCAAGCAATCACTTCCGCGCGATTTCCCTTCCAGCGCGTGCGCGCCACAGAAAGTAAAACCATCGCCGTGGTGATTATCAACAACCCGAAAGTGGCCATGGGAATGGACTGCGCTCCCTTCTGCAGAAGGGAGAACCGCCCGTACACGAATTCAATGTGCACCCAGTAAACCAGCAGCGAAGTTTGGCCGATCTGCACCATCGGGCTGAACGGAATTCGTGCAACCACCCAGCGGCACCACAGGAAGCTCAGCGGAAACAGCAGCAGCAGAATTCCCACGCGCGCCAGAAAAAAATTCGGGCTGGTGTGCCAGTAGTCGTACACCGCAAACAGCTTCACCGACCGCGCGTCCAGCCACATCGAAAAATAGTACAGCGCGATTCCCAGCGCGCCCAGAAACGCGACCACTTTCGTCTGGTTCCGCATCGCCCAATCGTCGAACAAGAAAAATCCCAGCGCCAGCCCCGCAAAGGCAAAGGCCGCCCACGGGAAAACGGGAAAGAGCCACGCCTGCGGAGTATTGAACGTGTGTACGCCGTTGATGTAGGACTCCAGGTACCAGGGCAGCCAGCTCGGCCGCCAAGTCGTGTAAAGCGGCGGCGTAGCCAGCGAGATCGCCACCGTCGCCAGCAACGCCATTGTCAGATTCGCAGCCCGCGTTCGGGTGAACCAGCACACCACGCCCATCAGAATCATCGCAAAGCCGATCGTGTTCAGAATGTCCACGCGCAGCAGGTCGGTCCAGGGCGCCCAGGGCAGCCCGAGCAAATATTCCTGCAAACGGAAGCCGTAGCCGAGCGCCAGAATTTCCGCGCCGCGCAAGATCGTCTTGCGCGCGATTTCGTTCGCCGACACGCCCTTGCGCCGCATCTTGTCCGTCACCAGCGCAAACGACACCCCCGCCAGAAACAAAAACAGCGGCGCAGGAACCGTGCCGCTCAGCTGCGACCAACGGAAGAACTTCGTTTCGCGCGCCGATGCATTCAGCCACGAGTCATACGCATGCACCTGAAACATCAGCAGGCAGGCAAATCCCCGCAGCCAATCGATATACGTGAATCGTTCCGATTTAGCGGGTGCGGCCATCTCTCTGGCGTCGTTTTGAGCCGCACCAGAATCGCACAAGCCAGCCCCGCGCGGAAATCGAAAGCAACTTTTTCTCTGAACCTGCGACGACTTCAGTAAAATCTTCAGCCGTGACGAAGAACTCCGCTTCCTGGTCAATGAACTTACAAACCGCTGCTGCCGCCTGGGCCGTGATCGTGGGGCTGGCGACGTTCTACGGAATCCGGCTGGGCTACAGCGGGCGTTCGTTTGTGCTTGCGCTCGGCGTGGCCGCAGCGCTATTCGCTTTCGAGCTGTTTCTCGCGGCACCGCGCGTGCTCGAGAGCGCGCGAAATAGGTTCGGCGAACACGGCGCGGTGCTGGCGCCTCTGCTGCCGCTATTCGCTGTGCTGATTTACACCATCGGCGTTACCGCGAATTGGAGAACGGCGCTGCTGGGCGCGGCTTACACCGTATTGCCGGCGCTATTGGCCGCGACATGCATCGGGAAGCCGGCCGGCCAGTGGCAGGACTATGTTGCATTGCTGCTGATCTGGCTTCCCGTTGAACTGCGCTGGAAGGGCCTTACATTTCTGTACGTGCTGTTCCCCTACCCGCCGCAATTGATGCACACGCTTACCATCTTGTTGGCGCTGTGCACCGGTGTCGTGACATTCGTACTCCTGCGACGCCTGCCCGGAATCGGCTACGCGGTGGAATGGCGACGCGGTTTCGCCGCCAATGTCATTCTGCACTTCGGCGTGTTCGCCGTAATCGCCGTCGCCCTTGGTCTACGCATCGGCTTCCTCACCTACGCGCCATCCCTGGCACGGCTGCGCACCGCGCCAATCGAAGTCGTCGGCATTTTGTTTTTCACCGCGTGGCCGGAGGAATTCCTGTTTCGCGGAGTGCTGCAGAATATTCTTTCACGCACGTTCAAGAACCAAGGGGCCGGCTTGGCCGTCGCGTCTGTCGCGTTCGGGTTTGCGCATATTTTCCACGCCCCCTTCCCCAATTGGAAATATGTGTTCCTGGCAACGGTGGCGGGATTGTTCTACGGCCGTACCTGGATTAAGACAGCATCGCTATTTCCCGGCGCGATCGTGCACGCGCTCGTGGATATTTTGTGGCATATCTTGTTTCGTTAGGTTCGCGCATTAAAAGCGCAACCGCAAAGCACGAACCAGCCGCAGACGGGAGCGCTACTTCACAACCCCCTGCAGCGGGCTCGAAGCCGAAGCGTAAAGTTTCTTGCTGATGCGTCCAGCCAAGAACGCTTTGCGTCCAGCATCGACCGCAGACCCCATCGCCTCCGCCATCAGCACGGCATCCTGCGCCTCCGCAATCGCGGTATTCATCAGTACGCCATCGGCTCCCAGCTCCATCGCCAGAGCCGCATCGGAAGCCGTACCCACGCCCGCATCCACAATCAGCGGCACTTGCGTAATCCGTTCGCGCAAAATCCGCAGGTTGGTCACGTTCTGAATTCCCATCCCCGAGCCGATCGGCGCGCCGAGAGGCATCACCGCCGCCGCGCCTGCATCAATCAATTTCCGCGCCACAATCAAATCGTCATTCGTGTAGGGCAGCACCACGAAACCTTCCGCCGCCAAAATCTTCGTCGCCGCGATCAATTGCTCCGTGTCCGGAAAAAGCGTCTGCTGGTCGCCGATTACTTCCAGCTTCACCCATTCCGAAAGACCCACCTCGCGCCCCAGCCGCGCCGTGCGCACGGCTTCGTCCGCCGAGTAGCAGCCCGCCGTATTCGGCAGAATGAAAAAATTCTCGCGGTCAATGTAATCGAGCAGGGATTCTTTGGATTTGTCGGTGAGATTCACGCGGCGCACCGCAACCGTGACCATCTCCGCGCCCGAAGCCTGATGCGCGCGCCGCATTTCGTCGAAGCTGCGGTATTTCCCCGAGCCCACGATCAAGCGCGAGTTGAAAGCGCGCCCGGCAATTACTAGTTGGTCGGCCATCACGATTCTCCGAATTTCGACGTACGGCGCGCGGACTCCGCGACGCGCGATTGCACCCGGCCCGCACCGCCCGCACGCAAGGCCTCGAGAGGTTATACGCGAAACTTTCGTCCGTCGCTACGCCCGGGGCTACGCCTGGTGCTGCGGCCGCGGCTCTTCTACATCCGCATACAGCCGCGCGATCACGTCCTGGTAACGCTCTTCAATCACGCGCCGCTTCATTTTCAGCGTGTAAGTCAGCTCCCCGCTCGCATAGGTAAAATCCTGATCGAGTAGCGCAAATCTCTTGGGCTTCTCGTATTGGGCGAGCGACGCTGTCAAGCGTTCGATCTCGTGCGCGATCAGATCGCGCACCCAAGGATCCACAAGCATCTGCGCCCGCGTCGCAAATTCGCGTCCCTGCCGCTTCGCTTCCGCTTCGATCGTCGCGAAATTCAACACGATCAACACGGAGACGAATTTGCGTTTGTCGCCCACCACAATCGCATTCGTAACGTACGGGCAAGACTTCAGCATATTTTCGATCGGCGCGGGCGCAACGAACTTTCCCGCTGCAGTCTTCAGTAGTTCTTTTTTGCGGTCGGTGATGATCAAGTATCCATCTGCATCCAACTTCCCGATGTCTCCCGTGCGGAACCAGCCGTCGTCGGTCAAGACTTCGCGCGTCTCGGCCGGCTTGCGGTAGTAGCCCTGCATGACGTTCGGCCCCTTCACCAGAATCTCGCCGTCTTCCGCGATGCGAATTTCCACATGCGGGATCGGGCGCCCCACCGTGCCCACCTTGTTCGCGGTCGGCAAATTCGCCGTAACCACCGGCGCAGTTTCCGTCAGGCCATAACCCTGATACACGCGCACATTCAAGGACCAGAAAAATTCCGTAAGTTCCGGAGCCAGCGGAGCGCCCCCGGAACAGAACGTGCGGATCTTTCCGCCCAGCCCGGCGCGAATTTTCGAAAACACCAACGTATCCGCGATGCTCCAGCGCAACTGCAGCACACTGCCCGCTTTCTTCCCGTAAGCGCGCCAGGGAACGGACTGCTGCGCGACGTGCAGCGCCCAATCGAAAATCTTGCGCTTCAGGCCCGTCTCGCGATGCCCCTTCTCCAGAATGTTCGCGTACAATTTCTCGAAAAATCGCGGCACCGCGGCCGTCATCGTCGGGTGCACTTCCAATAAAGCTTCTGCCACGGCTTCGATCTGTTCGAGGTAGGCAATCGAAACGCCGCGCGACAAATAGCCGTAGCCCACGGTGCGCTCATACACATGCGCCAGCGGCAAAAATTCCAGCGCCACATCATCCGGATAGAAAACATATTCCTTGAGCGAATCAATCGCATTGGAGCTGAGATTCGAATGATTCAGCATCACGCCCTTGGGTTCGCCCGTGGTTCCCGACGTGTAAATGATCGTCGCCAGTTGGTCCCCGGCGACTTCTTTCGCACGGCGCCGGTATTCCGCGACGTCCGCGTCTCCAGCCGTGGCAATCAACGTCTCATAGCGCAGTATTTCTCCGTGCAGATCGCTCGGCGGCGCCACCGAAACCACATGTTCGAGGCCGGGCATCCGCTCGCGCGCTGCGGCAATCTTGCGCGCCTGCGTTTCGCCCTTGGTGATCACAATCCGCGAGCCCGAATCGTTCAGGATATAAGTCAGCCGGTCCACGGATTCATTGAAATAAATCGGCACGCTAGCCGCGCCCAGTCCGGTGATCGCGAAGTCCGCAACGTGCCACTCCGGACAATTCGGTGCGAATATGCCCACGCGATCGCCCGCCTTAATTCCCAGTTCGCCCAGCGCTTTCGACAAGCCTGCCACGCGCCGCAGCATTTCGCCCGCGCGGAAGGATTCCCAGCCGTTCGCGGTCTTGTAAATTTGTGCTTTCGGATTGGCGTAGCGATCTACAGCGTCCAGAAAAAGTTTGTTCAGCGCGGGATATTCCATATTCTCTCAATCAACTCTAGCGTATAGGCGCAAGTCGTGCAACGCGATTGGACCTGCACCTTGAGGATGCCCGCGGACCTTCGAGCGGCGCTACAATTCCACCGCCGGTCTGCGATAAGATGCAAGCGGAGGATGTCCATGTCGAAGCTAGTCACCGCAGAAGCCTCTGGATATCAACCGGTGCGCGCACCACGCGGCTCTGCCCTTTCCTGCAAGGGCTGGCAGCAGGAAGCCGCCCTGCGCATGTTGATGAACAACCTCGACCCGGAAGTCGCCGAGAAGCCCGAAGACTTGATCGTCTATGGCGGCCGCGGCAAGGCCGCACGCAACTGGAATTGCTACCACGCCATCGTCGCCTCGTTGCGCTCGCTGGAAAATGACGAAACCCTGCTGGTGCAATCCGGCAAGCCCGTGGGGATTTTTCGCACCCACACCTACGCCCCGCGCGTGCTCATCGCTAATTCCAATCTCGTCGGGCACTGGAGCGATTGGAAACATTTCGACGAGCTCGATCGCGCCGGCCTGATGATGTACGGCCAGATGACCGCCGGCAGCTGGATTTACATCGGCTCACAAGGAATTCTGCAGGGGACGTACGAAACATTCGCCGCGGCCGCACGCCAGCATTTCGGCGGCGATCTGGCCGGAAAATTGGTCGTGACGGGCGGCATGGGCGGCATGGGTGGGGCGCAACCGCTGGCCGCAACCCTGAACGGCGCGGCGTTCCTGGGAATTGATGTGGACCCCGAACGCATCAAGCGCCGCGTGAAAACGGGATACTGCGATGTGATGGTCAGCGACCTCGACGAAGCCCTGCGCATTCTGAAAAATGCCGTGCGCAAGCGCGAAGCCGCTTCCGTGGGCCTTATTGGAAATTGCGCGGACGTAATTCCCGAGCTCGCGCGCCGCGGCGTCGTGCCCGACCTGCTCACCGATCAAACCAGCGCGCACGATCCCGTCGGCGGATACATTCCGCAGGGCCTCGACGTAGCGCAAGCCGCCGAGCTGCGCAAATCCGATCCCACCGCCTACGAAAAGCGCTCGCTCGATTCCATCGCGCGCCACGTGGGAGCAATGCTCGCGCTGCAAAAAATGGGCTCGGTGACTTTTGATTACGGCAACAACATCCGCACCTTCGCGTTCCAGCAAGGCGTGAAGAACGCTTACGATTTTCCCGGCTTCGTGCCTGCTTATATTCGGCCGCTTTTCTGCGCAGGCCGCGGCCCGTTCCGTTGGGCCGCGCTTTCCGGTGAGCCTTCCGATATTCACCGTACCGATCAGCTGGTTCTGGAAATGTTTCCGCACGACGAAATTCTTTCGCGCTGGATCAAGCTCGCGCAGAAGCGTGTGCGTTTCCAGGGACTGCCCGCACGCATCTGCTGGCTCGGTTACGGCGAGCGCGATCGCTTCGGCTTGGCGCTGAACGATCTGGTCGCGAGCGGCGAATTGAAAGGCCCCATCGTGATCGGCCGCGATCACCTCGATTGCGGCTCGGTCGCTTCTCCTTACCGCGAAACCGAAAAAATGCTCGATGGATCGGACGCCATCGCCGACTGGCCGCTCCTGAATGCCCTGCTGAACACAGCAAGCGGCGCCAGCTGGGTCTCGATTCACAATGGCGGCGGCGTGGGCATCGGCTATTCACTGCACGCCGGCCAAGTTACAGTCGCAGACGGCTCGAAAGAGATGGGCGAGCGCGTGCAGCGTGTTCTGACCAACGACCCCGGCATCGGCGTCGCGCGCCACGTGGACGCCGGCTATCCCGAGGCCGTAGCCTTCGCAAAAAAGTACGGCGTAAAAATTCCGATGCCAGGCGATTAACTCCTGCATCTGATTTAAACTTATCGCGCCAAGCCTGGAGTTCCAGCCCTTTTCGCGCGCAACCAGAGGAGCCATCATGATCGTGATTACCGGAGCTACAGGAAACACAGGAAAGCCCGCAGCGGAAGCTCTGCTCGCCCAGGGCGATAAAATTCGCGTCATCGGGCGCGACGCATCCAAACTTCAGCAATTCGTCCAGAAAGGCGCCGAAGCTGCCGCAGGCAGCGTGGATGATCCGGCATTCCTCCGCAAAGCATTCCAGGGTGCGCAGGCGGCGTACCTGCTGATCCCGCCGGATATGCAGACCAACGACTATCGCGGCTACCAGGAAAAAATTGTGGCCGCCTACGCCGCCGCGATCGCCGAAGCGAAAGTTCCCTATGTCGTGACTCTCAGCAGCGTCGGCGCGGACCTGACCGAAAAATCCGGCCCGATCCTCGGCCTACACAATCTGGAAACCAAATTGAACGCCATCAAGGGCCTCAACGTCTTACACTTGCGCCCCGCCGGGTTCATGGAGAATCTTTTCATGAGCGTGCAGCCGCTGCGAACCATGGGCATGCTTCCCGGCCCGCTGCCCGCGGACGCGATGCACGCGATGATCGCTGCGCGGGACATCGGGGCGTACGCCGCGGAAAGATTGCACGCCCGAGATTTCAGCGGCAGCTCGGTGCAGGAGCTGCACGGCCAGCGCGACATCAGCATGAAAGAAGTTGCCGCGGTCGTAGGCGATGCGATCGGCAAACCCAAGCTCGGCTACATGCAGGTTCCCTTCATGATGCTGGAGCCGGCTCTGGTGCAGACTGGCTTGCCGAAATCCACCGTCGCTCTGATGATCGAAATGTGGAAATCCATGAACTCCGGCGCGCTGCAGCTTCACGAACCCAGGAACGCGAAAAACACCACGCCAACTTCCATCGAAAATTTCATCAGCGAAGTTTTCGCACCCGCGTATTCAAGTATGGCGGCGAAGGCATAGCGGGGGCGCCTCGCGCGCCTTCGTAGCGGCGCACTTCCGTGCGCCGCCGATCGACGGCGGTCCCGCGCCTTCTGACCGCCCTGACCAGGCCGGCTGAGCGATTGACAATTCCGCATCGCCAGTAGTTTTTACTTCCTCGCGGCGTTAGTATCGCTGCACGCGTGCCCGACTGCCTCATCACCGGCTGCTCGCAGCTGCTGACCCTGCGCGGACCCGTTCCCCGCCGCGGCAAGGCTCTCAGCGACCTCGGCATCGTTCCCGATGGCGCCATTCTCATCCAGGAAGACCGCATCGCCGCCATCGGCCCGCGCCGTCGCGTCGAAAAATTGCGCCTAGCGCGCCGCGCGGAAAAAATTGATCTCGGCGGACGCGTGGTTCTCCCCGGATTCGTGGATTCGCACACGCACCTGATTTTCCCGCGCAGCCGCGCCCATGAATACGAAGAGCGCATCGCCGGAGCCAGCTACGAAGAAATCGCAAAGAAAGGCGGCGGCATTCGCTCGACGGTAGAGAGTCTGCGCCGCGCCACCCCGACCGCGCTTAAAACGCGCGCCATCGCCAACCTGAACCTATTCGCCACCCACGGTACCACCACCATCGAATCCAAAAGCGGCTACGGCCTCGACTGGAAAAGCGAACTCAAAATCCTGACCCTGCTCTCTGAATTGCATCAGCAGCATCTGCTCGATATCCACTCGACGTTTCTTGGTGCGCATGTTGTTCCCGCGGAATATCGCAGCCGTCCGGAAGCCTACGTGAACCTGCTGGTGGATCGCTGGATTCCCACCGTAGCCATGGCCGGCCTCGCCGAATTCTGCGACGTTTTCTGCGATCGCGGCGCATTCACCGTCGCGCAGTCGCGCAAAATCCTGGCCGCCGGACGCGCCGGAGGCCTGGTCCCGCGCATCCACGCCGAGCAACTTGCCAACACGGGCGCCGCGCGCCTCGCGATCGAACTGCAAGCAGCCAGCGCCGACCACCTGGAAAAAATCAACGCCGCGGACATTCGCGCTCTAGCACTTTCGAATGTAGTCTGCACGTTGCTGCCCGGCTGCTGCTTCCATCTCGGCCTCAGCCATTTCGCCCCGGCGCGCAAGTTGGTCGACGCCGGCGCCATCATTGGCATCGCCACCGATTTCAATCCCGGCACCAGTCCCACGCTCAGCATGTCCATGATTTTGTCGCTGGCCTGCACTCAGATGCGCCTGACGCCTGCCGAAGCCATCACCGCTGCCACCATCAACCCCGCCTATTCGCTGCGCGCCCACGATCGTGCCGGCTCCCTCGAAGTTGGCAAGTATGCGGACATCGCCGCCTTTGACGTGGCCGACTACCGCGAAATCCCGTATTATTTTGGTGTGAATCTTTGCGCCTTCACCATGAAACGCGGCGCTGTCATCTACTCGAAGAATCTTTAACCACATGAAACGACTCGTCGAATCGGTTCCGAATTTTTCCGAAGGCCGCGACATGGCCAAGATGGACGCCATCGTCGCCGCAATGCGCGAAGTTCCCGGCGTGTATCTGCTCGACCGCGAAAGCGACGCCGACCACAACCGCAGCGTCGTGACGATTGCCGGCGAGCCGGATGCCGTCGCCGAGGCCGCGCTCCGCGGCGTCGGCAAAGCCGCCGAGCTGATTGACCTCTCCAAACATTCCGGCGCCCATCCGCGCATGGGCGCAACGGACGTGGTGCCGTTCATCCCCGTCGCAGGCGTCAGCATCGAAGATTGCGTCGCGCTGGCGAAAAAAGTCGGCCGCGAAATCTGGCAGCGCTATCGCATTCCAGTCTATTTCTATGAAGCCGCCGCGCAGCGTCCCGAACGCAGCAACCTGGAAAATATTCGCAAGGGCCAGTTCGAAGGCTTGCTCGCCGAAGTCCCCAAAAATCCCGATCGCGCTCCGGACATCGGCGAACCGCGCCTGCATCCTACGGCCGGGGCCACAGTCGTCGGCGCGCGCAAATTCCTCATCGCCTATAACATCAACCTCAACACTCCGCACCTGGAAATCGCGAAAAACATCTGCAAGGCCATCCGCTTCTCGAATGGCGGCTTGCGTTTCGTGAAAGCCATGGGCGTGGATCTACGCGCGCGCCAACTGGCGCAGGTTTCCATCAACATGACTGATTTCGAGCAGACGCCGCTGCATCGCGTCTTCGAAATGGTGAAGCGCGAAGCCGAACGCTATGGCGTCGCGATCGTCGGCAGCGAAATCGTCGGCCTGATTCCCAAGCGCGCCATCGAACTAACCGCCGATTTTTATCTGCAGCTGGAAAACTTTTCCCCCGCGCAAGTGTTTGAAAATCGTATCGAAGCTTCGCTCAGCGGCAACGTTACTCCGGAAGGCTCCGGCAAATTGGCAGCGCTCGCGCAACCGTTTCTGGAAGCGGTCGCCGAGCCCACAGCCACGCCCGGCGGCGGTTCCGTCGCGGCGCTGGCGGGCGCGCTCGGAGCAAGCCTGGGCCAGATGGTCGCCAGCCTCTCACGCAAGAAAAAATCGCAGGCCGCTTACGTGGATCAACTCAGCGACGCACTGGCAGAATTTCAAGCTTCCGCGCGCGCGCTTGCGGAAGCGATTGATCGCGACGCGGCATCCTTCAGCGACGTGATGGCTGCTTACAAGTTGCCGAAAGATACGTCTGAACTAGAGCGCCAGCGCGACTTCGCAATTCAGCAAGCGCTGCACGGCGCGGCCAGCGTTCCACTGGAAGTCGCGCGTGCCGCGGCGGAAGTTTTTGACCGGCTCGGGCAACTGGATAGCATCTCCAGCCCGTCTATGTATTCAGACATTCGCGTAGGAAGATTGATGGCTGCCGCAGCGGTTCGCGGCGCGCTGGAAAATGTAGCGATCAATCTGGAATCCATCACAGACAGCGAATTTGCCCAGCGGCTGCGCGCGGAGTCGGCAGCTCTTTCTGCGCGCGTGGCAGAAAGCCCGATCGCCGTCAGCCGCTAATGACCAAATTTAAAGCATGAACGGAAAGATTTGAACTGAGGGGATATCCAATGAAAAGTCCGATGCTACGCAGCGCAATTTCAGCCCTAGTCGCTTTCGCTTTGGTTTTCGGCACCGTCACCATCGCTCCCACCCGCACCTCGGCCGCTTCGCTCAGCACCGCCATCATCGGCATGTTCCCTAAATCGGTTGGCGAATTTTCCTACGCCGACCTGAAAGCCGCGCGCAAATTTCCCTGGTTCTCGCAACTCTACGGCCAGGTGCTGCCGCCGAAATTCCGCCAGTTCGAACAGTTTCTAGGTTCCTCCGGCGTGGACCCAAATTCTCAGGTTGAAGAAATCGCCTGGGCCAACGTCAGCAGCGGCAGCACGGATGACGTCGTCGGCGTCGCGCTCGGCCAGTTCGATCCTGCTTCGGTGGAGACCAAACTCAAGGCGCAGAAGGTTCCTTCGTTCGAAGTGCAGGGCTACCATCTTTACGCGTTTGGCAGCGGAGCCGCCGCCGGCGACATCCTCTTCGTATTCTTCGATTCCAGCACCGCCGCTTTTGGCAACCGCACTGTCCTGGAACATCTCATCAACGTGCGCATGGGCGGCGAAGAAACTCTGCTCACCGGCAAACTTTTCCCGCTGATTTCCGAAGCCAACGGCAACGGCATCATCTGGGCCGTCCTGGACAAAGACCACACGCACCTCGCCATGCAACAGCTGGTTCCGCAAGCGGGACAATTCCCGCAAGCCACCGCCATTATCGGCCGCCTGCACGCGATGATCATCAACATCAATGCGGATAGCGGCGTGGACGCGCACTTCCAAGCCGTCTGCGATTCCGTGGACGACGCGAATTTACTGGGCGCGGCGATGCAGGCAGGCATCATGTATCGCAGGTATCAGGAAGCCCAGGGCAACCCGTCCCTGGCGAAAACTCTGGACCAGGTGAAAGTTACTCCCGCCGGTGATCGCCTGAAAATCGAAGCGCCGGTGAGCCAGGAAGAATTGTTGTCGCTGATTCAAACCAAGGCCTTCGCCGCACCGATGTGATCCAAGTTTCGCGCCAGAGAGCGGCGGCGGGTCTCAGCACTCGTCGCTGTACTGGCCCTGGGATCAATCACCCCATTTTGTCCGCCACGCAACAGGGACGCCGGCATTTCCGCGCGTGGGCACAGAACGACCCAGGAAACGATTGCCTGAAGTCACAGAACCAAGAACCGCGAGGAGTTAAGCGTTGGCCTTGCGTCCACCATCACAATACTTGATCAAAGTCATGCGCGAGAGGCCGCCGCTCGTCGCATATTGCACGCGATCCACCTTGGTCATCTGCAGCGCCCTGCTCAATCCCGCACCAGGATCCGCCGCCGCGTCTCCGATGAAAGTATCCAGCCCCGCGGTTGGCAGCGCAGCTCCGGTATGCTCGATCGCCACTTCCACACGATCCGGATAATCCGAAATAATCACGCGCACCGTTGGTTCCCGGTTGGCCTGGCCTTCCATCAGGGGAAATGTTTCGCGGCAAGCTTCTTGCACCGCCGAAGTAAGTCCCTGCTGGCCTGCTTCCGACAATCCGCAGCGCTGCGAAGCGTGCTGCACCACGGCTCCGATCGCCCCGAAAAAGCGGGTATCTTCGTGCAGGATTAATTCGGTATGCGCCGGTTCGGTGCTCATTCTGGATGGCTCATGGGCTAGTGCTGTTCGGCGTCGGCCACGCGGACGTCGCAGGCCTCGCGGCAGTCTGGACAATAATACATTCCATCCACCGCCAGCCGGATATTGTATTGCGATTGGCAGAAACAGCAGAACTTCTCGCATGTGCACTGCGATTCCGGTTTGTCACATTGCGAACAAAGTGTAAGCACCGTCGCCGCCTCTAGGGTCGAATACGCG
>DATNLN010000097.1:0-8052 GCA_035602855.1 Candidatus Acidiferrales bacterium | reverse complement strand
GGTAAAACGCGTAGGAACTGGTGATAGGCACCGTGGCGTCGCCGGTGTCGTGGAGAATCAACGTGGGCGTAGTGACCGCGCTCGCATAGGTGATGGCCGATTGTTCCTCATACGCTTTCGCGTATTCCTTTTTCCACGGCGACCCGCCGAACTCAAAGCGTTCGGTCACGTTGACATCTGTGAGCGTATACCAATCGGTCATGCTCGTGACGGCGGCGCCAGCAACCGCTGCTCTCCAAATGTGGTAATGGCCAATGAGCCAGGTCGTCATGTAGCCGCCCCAGGACCATCCGGAAACACCGATGCGCCATTCGTCGATGAAACCTTGGTTTTCGAACGCCGAAAGTCCGGCCATCACGTCGCGGCCGGGACCATCCCCGTAGTCATTCACGGCCGCGAGCACGGATTGGTTGCCGAGGTTATCGGTGCCAAGATAGTTCGGCGCAAAGACCACATAGCCATGTGCCGCCAGGAGTTGCAGGAAGAAGTCGAAATCCGCAGCCACAGCAGAAAACTGCGGGGCACCGTGAAGATAAAGAACGAGCGGGTATTTCTTGTCGCGAGAGAAGTTCGGGGGGTAAACAACGATGCCATCTTCGGCGAAGCCGTCCGGCCCTTTCCATTCGAAGGTCTCGATGCGCCCGAGGTCCTGGGTCGTGAACTCTTGGTTGAAGTTGGTGAGACGTTTCGGTTTTGCAGTTGATGAGGAAAGATAGTAGAGCTCGGGGGGTCGGGTCGAGGTACTGCCGGTGAAAGCAATCGATCCATCCGCTCCCACGGCTTCCGAAAAATCCCAGCCGGGCATGGCGTCGCCGAGGTCGAGTTTTCTCGCACTGTTGCCGCTTGCGCTGCCTCCGAGCGGCTGGATCCAGATGGCCCTCCGAGTTCCATCGTCGCCGCTCACCAAAAGCGATTTGCCGTCGGGCATCCAGATGGCGCATTGCACGTTGCGATCGAGCGCGCGTGTGAGATCAGTTCCTTCGCCGCCAGTGGAGGAGGCGACAAAGATCTCATTCTCATTGTTAAAATCCGCGCCGCGCGGGAACCAATAGGCGATCTTTGAGCCGTCGGGTGAGAATAGCCCGAAGCTTTCGAATGACGTCCGTTTCGTCAGTTGGCGGACCTGGCCACTATTGACGTCCAGAATCTCGACAACAGTTTGATCGTAATCGCCGAAGTGCGGGTCGGCTTGGCGAGTGAAGCAGATCTGCTTGCCGTCCGGTGACCAGGAAAGCGGAGATAGCGGATTCAGAAAACCCTCCGGAGCCTTCTGCAAACTCCAGGCGCCTGAGGTCAGGCGCTTCGCCGTGCCACCTGAGGCAGAGGTGAGCCGGATGTGCGAAGGAGTGGGAGCGGAAGTAGAGAGGTAGTCGTTGTCTCCCACTTCGAAGAGGTCGTGGTGCTTTTCGATCTCCGCCTGGTTAGACGGTTCGTCCGGCGAGGCAAAGGCGAGTGACGAGCCGTCCGGGCGCCAGGCAAACCGTTCGACGCCCAGAGGCGCCCGCGTGATCTGTTGCGGCTCGCCTCCGTTCATGGGCAACACGAAGATTTGCGTGGCGGCTTTCTTTTCTGCTTCCGCTTCCGCAAGAAAAGCGAGCCGATCGCCCGAGGGCGAAAACTTTGGCGAGCTCAGTCCTTTGCGGATGTTGGTGAGCGGCCGCTGCGCACCCGTGGCAATGTCGACGAGCACAAGCTGACTGTCGTAACGGTCTTCCTCCCAGTTGACGCGAGACGCAACGATGACGATGGATTTTCCATCCGGAGAAATCTCAGGGCTGGAGACGCTGACAATCTTCTGGAAGTCCCCTAGCTCTATCTTTCGAGCCTGCGCTTTTGCTGGACTAGTAACAGTGGAGGAAACGAATGCCGCCATGATTCCCAGAAACAGATATCGCGCGAATAGGGCCGAGCATCTCGTCGTTGAATGCGTGAACATGCGACTCGCCTCCACGGGATCTCTGACTCGCGCATCGTACGCTTCTCCTGCGTTGCGGACAACGAATTCAGGTGCGAGAGAAGGCCTGTGGGCCATTTGTCGGCATATCAAGGTGCTTGTGTCTATCAATTGAGTTCCACCTGCCGATACTTCGCGACTCGAGTCCGTTCGTTGACGCGTCCCCGACCGCAAGCTAGGATGGCGCCCATGCAGGGTGGCAACACAAACATAGCTATAGGCCGTTGGGAGTGTACGTAATGATTTTGTGATGAATTTAGTTTTCCTGCGTGGAGAGACAAAGATGCAAAGACAAGCCGGGGTTCTTTTCGCGACGACGGTTCTGATCTTTTGTGTGCTGGCTGGTTGCAGAACGCGCACAGCATCAGAAGAGGACGACAAAAAGGCAGCCATAAATGTAGTTCTGGCGCACGAGCTAGCATGTCAGACGTACGATTTTGACAAGGAGGATTCTCTGCACACGCCCGACGCGCGTGTGATTGAGGAGTCCTATCCGCACCCGCTAGAACCGGAGCAACGCCAAAGCTATCAAGTCTACAAGGACGCTGGCATCCGTATCGACTATCATCCCCAGGACGCAGTGGCCGAGGTGCGGGGCAACGTTGCGTGGGTCACCGTGACCTTGCACAGCATCTGGACAGCCGATACTCCGGCGGCGCAGGCCATGCTGGGGGTGAGGGAGGGTTATGCGACCTACGTGGAGAGCTTCATCCTGGTGAAAACGCCAGCTGGGTGGAAAATCGCATTAGGTCATGGCGGCATGCTTCCTCCCGATTTCGGCGTCGAGCCGGATTACCTACAGGAACACGGCGGAATGAAGTTTGCCAAGGTGGCCGAGGGCGGCCCAGCAGACAAGGCAGGATTGAAATCCGGCGATGTGTTGATCGAGTATGGCGGGCGGAAAATCGACAACCCCCTTGACTACCAGAGACTCCACTATGCCTACTTCGAGGGCGAGGAGGTGTTGGTCAAAGTGATGCGGGGGCACGAGAAAATCAGGAAGGAAGTGACCCTGGAGGCAATGAAGTGAGCGCCATGTAGTTAGCAGTGTCCCGGAGCAGTGGTCCGTTAGTTCTTTGAATTTTAGTTAGTTAGGTTTTATTTTTCTACCTTCCTCGCCTTCTTCGGCAAGGGCTGCTCCGCTGCACCATTGACGCTGGGACCTAGCGGTCTCCGCCCCGATAGCCTTGCCCGCGTAGCGGTCGTCCCGGACGCTCCTCGGTAATGGCGCCATCCCAAATCACCGCGCGGCCATTTACAAAAACGTACTTGACGCCCACCGAGTAATGCATCGGATCCTGGAACGTGGCGACGTCCTTGATCCCATGCGGGTCAAATACCGTCACATCCGCGTACATCCCCGGCCTAAGAACGCCGCGGTCCATCAGTCCCACGCGGCTCGCCGCAAGCGAGGTCATCTTGCGCACCGCCTCCTCCAACCGCATGGTTTGTTCTTCGCCTACGTACATCCCCAGTACTCGCGGAAACGTCCCAAACGCCCGCGGATGCGCCCGCGATTTGCTCAATGGACCGTCTTCGGCATGCTCTTCGGAGTCTGAACCGAACGTCACGATGGGGCTGGAGACCGCGGTGCGCACATCCCCTTCATCCATGATAGATATTACCTGCCCCGTATGGCCGTGATCCGCGATCGCAATGTCCATCGCCGCATCCTTGGGATCAGTGCCCATCTCCTTTCCGATCTCTTCCAACGTCATGCCTTCGTACTTCCGCAGTGCTGGATTCACGATTCCAACGAGCATGATGCCCGCCCCGCCGCCCGCCCCGCGCCATTCGTTGTCCCAGGTCAGACTGGGCTCGTCCATTTCTTTCTTGATGCGCTCCCGCGCAGTGGGGTCCTTTAGGCGCGCGATCATCTGTTCCGTCCCGTCTTCCAAAACCCATGGTGGAAACGAGGAAATCAGCCCGTTATTCGCACGCGTGTAGGGATAGACACTCGCCGCAACGTCGATCCCCCGGGCGCGTGCCGCCCCGATGCGGTGTAAAACTTCAGGCATCTTGCCGAAGTTCTCGCGATATGCCGTTTTCAGGTGCCAAATCGTCGCGGAAATCTTCGCGCGCTCAGAAATGGCAAACACTTCGTCCAACGACGTGAAAATCGCGTCCGTCTCGGACCGCTGGTGCGTGAAGTACATGCCGCCGTACTGCCGCGCCACCTTCGCCAGCTCTACAATTTCATCCGTCGAGGCAAACATGTCCGGCACGTATTCCAGCGCCGTGCTAATGCCGAACGCCCCGTCCTTCATCGCGTCGCGAACCAGCCCGCGCATCTGCTCGAGTTCTTCCGCGGATGCCGGCCGGTTCACCGATCCCAGCACAAAGTTACGCACGCCGCCCGCGCCGACAAACGTCCCCAAGTTGATCGTCGACTTGGTCCGCGTGAAGTGCTGGAAATACTCGTCCAGTGTCGCCCAATCCAGGGTCACGCCAAATTCGCGCGCCGCGTCTTCATTCGCGTAAAAGTCCGCCTGCTTCTTTAAGCGGTCATTCAGCGGAGCGATGGACGTTCCTTCGCCGGTGATTTCCGTCGTCACACCTTGTGTGATCTTGCTGGCCGCGCGATTGTCCACCAGCACATTGAATTCCGACTGTCCCTGCACATCAATGAACCCCGGCGCAACCACGAGCCCCTCCACATCCACACGCTTTTTCGCAGACGCCCCGCTCAAGTCGCCGATCGCGGCAATCCGGTCGCCGCTAATTCCCAGGTCTCCCGCAACCCACGGCGCGCCTGTGCCGTCGACGATGTGCGCATCCGACAAAATAAAATCAAATTCTGCGTTCTTCGCAGGGGTGCCCACATCCACTGCGCGCATGGTGTGATGCGCGTGCTGCTGCGCCGCCAGCACTTCCGGGCAGGCTGCGCCGAGCCACGCACTGCCAACTCCCACTAACGATTTCCGCAGGAAGTTACGCCGAGAAAAATCGCTTGCCTCCATAATCACCCCAATGTAGCAATCAGTCGCCAAGCCTTTACTAATCATTCGGGTCGGATCAGGGGCTATCCCGAAGGGCCTCCGGATGACTCAATCACACAATTACGGTTTTCGTGCGGCCGGAGTTTGATGCCAGAAATCAAGGCTATGCGTGCGCCCAATTATAGCCTGCACAGCGAAGGTGCACTAGGATGCGACGATTCTGGGTGTGTTGTCTGCAACCCTTTCTTAATCGCGTCAAATTATAATTGCCCTTAATCCAGCCGGAATTCGAATCCAGACAGTCTAGGTGGTGAGCGCTATGGCCGTTTACAGCAACGATCAATTCCCTCAATTCCCACTCCGGCTAGCCGCTCACACCGGGTTGGCATAGAATCTGGCCGACTGAGTTGTATATGCCAAGCGTGCAGAAAGGACAAAACATGCGTTGCTTCACCTGGCTTTTGGTTGCGCTGTGCATCTTTGCCAGCACCCTGTACGCCGCCCACCCGAACGGCCAACAACTCGGCACTTCAGAAAAGCAACAGGCCGGTAAACAAGGAACGCAAAATCCCGAGGCCTATGCGTTGTACTTGAAGGGGCGCTCCTACTGGGCCAGGCGGACTCGCGCGGACTTTGAGACCGCAGTCTCCTATTTCAATCAAGCCATCGCCAAAGATCCCGGCTATGCCATGGCGTATGCAGGGCTGGCCGATTGCTATGCCATGTTGCCTGACTATGGCGCCAGTGTTGAAGACATCCCGAAGGCGAAAGCTGCCGCCCTCAAGGCAATTGAGTTGGACCCTACCTTGTCGCGTCCCCACGTTAATTTGGGCGGCATGAACATGGCGCACGACTGGGATTTCGCGGGAGGAGAGGCTGAGTTCAAGAAGGCTTTAGAACTCGACCCCAACGATTCCCATGCGCACCAGCGATATGCAAACAATCTGAAGCTGCTTGGCGGCAGGGAGCAGGACGCCCTGGCTGAGATCAATCGCGCCCATCAGCTTGATCCAGGGTCGCTCACCATCAGCGTTGATGTAGGAATGGTTTACACCTACGCACGGCGGTTCGACGAGGCCATTGCCGTGTGCCAGAAAGTGGCCAATGAGAACCCAACATTCGCTGATGCGCACAACTGTTTAGCCTATGCGTATTGGGGAAAGAAGATGTACTCGCACTCTATTGAAGAATCGAAAGCCTATGGCAAGCTTACAGGTGAGCGAAGCGATTCTGATTACGCTGCGGCCCTGGAACAAGGATTCCGTTCGGGGGGCTGGAAGGGAGCTCTCAGCCAAAGCATCGAAACCTTGAAAGCTCAACGCAATGCAGGCTACTCGGTTACCTACGAGATCGCTGCAGCCTATGCTGAGTTGGGCGACAAAGAGGAGGCTTTCCAGTGGCTCAACACCGCGTTTCAGGAGCACGATGAAGATCTAATGAGTTTGAAGACTGATTACGCACTCGATTCCATCCGTTCCGACCCACGGTTTGCCGAGTTGGTGCGCAAGGTGGGGCTGCCGCCGACGCCGGCACCGGATGAAACCCCCTGGCCAACCAATGGCTGGGCAACCGCCAGCCCTGCCAGCGTCGGGCTCGATGAGCAGGTTCTCCTCAAACTGGAAAAGGATATGGCCTCCGGGAAATATTCGCAGCTGATGGACAGCTTTGCAGTGTTTCGCTGCGGCAAGAAGGTCTTCGAGCGCACCTACCCGCGCGACTACGCAGCACTCTATGCCAAGGAAGCCGGGGAACGAGGGCCTTACAACGAGCGCCTTACCGGGCGGTACAACTATTTCGATTCCTACTGGCACCCTTATTATCACGGCACCGATTTGCATACGATGCAATCGATCAGCAAGACGGTCACTTCGATCATCATTGGTGCGGCCATCGAACGTGGCGACTTCAAAGCCGCTCTGGATACGCCAGTATTGAAATACTTCGACGCATCCAAAGTGAAAAATGTGGACGACCGCAAGCGCCGCATCACGTTGCGCGACCTCCTGACCATGACAGCTGGTCTCGAATGGAATGCCGAGGGCTTCATCACCGGCAGCGATCCACAAAACGACACGAGCTTTATGGAAGCCAGCGATGATTGGCTGCAGTACGCGATCGACAAGCCCATGGTCGCTGAACCCGGCAAGGTCTGGAACTACAACGACGGCGCTACGGAAGTTCTCGCCTATATCTTTCAGAAAGAGACCGGTCAGGACATCGACGACTACGACCAGAAATATCTGTTCGCGCCGCTGGGGATGAGGCATGAATGGAAGCGCTCCTATCTGGGACTTCTGGACACCGAAGGCGGCTTGTATCTGAACGGCGGCGATCTGGCAAAGATCGGCTTCTTGTATCTGCACGACGGCATGTGGGACGGCCGGCGGATCGTCTCCAGTGAATGGGTGAAAGAATCTCTGACGCCTTACTTCCAAACCCCCGCCGAGCCGGAGTCCAAGGATGGATTCAAGTTTGGCTTCGAGTGGTGGTTGCTCAAATTGCCGGATTCCACGGAGTACGTCTGGATGGCCCGCGGCTTCGGCGGGCAGAACCTGGAGGTGTTTCCAGAAGAGGGTCTGATTGTGACCTTTACGATGTGGGACATTCTACCAAGTTCGACGGGTACGGAGCCGACCCCGTCCGACTTTCTACCTCTCGTGAAGACCAAAACTTGCACAGAAGCTGTCCATTGACGCGACTGCGCAGTCAACGGTGTGCCGATTTTTGGCCCACCGTATTCGTGGCCGCGGCCAAGGCAGTGCGGCTTGGCATTCCCGATTGCACGAATAGAGCTTATCCAAGACGGCGGTCGGGAAGGCCGAAAACATATGTCCCCTGCGGATTGCAGCTGGATCGTCGGCAAATGCGGAAGTAATCCAGGAACTGTCAACAACTCGCTTGGGATCCAGATACGGCGTTGTGGGACATAACGCGTCAACTGTCGTGTGCTGATTGCGAACACTTTTTGGGTGCGGGATTGGGTGCAGCTAGAAAAGTAAGAATGGCTCCGAGTCTTATGTAAGCGACACCAGACGCGGCACTTAGATTTTGGACCACCTCGGCTGTTAACCGAAGGGTTGTAAGTTCCGTATTGAGCGCCGGCGTTGAGATGCGTTGACAGAGCATCGATGAGTCAGGCTCTTTGCGACCGGCAACCGC
>DATNLN010000083.1:0-23268 GCA_035602855.1 Candidatus Acidiferrales bacterium | reverse complement strand
AAGGCTTCGAAGCGGCCGCACGCGACTGAGCAGAGATCGAGCGCGGCGGACCCGTCGCGGCGCACTCCATGCGAATGGAGCGTGAAATGCCAGTAGTAATGGATGTTTAAGTTGTCGCCGCGCTTGTGCGTGGGGAAACCGGTGGCGACGAGGCTGACGGCCATGCGTTCGGCATTGGAAACGTGAATCGGTTTCGCGTTTAGATAGGCTCCTTGCCCGCGCGCGGCGGAAAAAAGCTCGTCGGCGACCGAATTGAAGACCACGGCGACCAGTGGGGCTCCCTCTTCCAGCAGCGCGATGGAAACCGCGAAGCATGGGTAGCCGTGCGCAAAATTTGTGGTGCCGTCGAGCGGGTCCACGTGCCATTCGTAGCGCGAAGCAGCGGTTGCGCCGCTGGAGCCTTCTTCGGCGACGATGCGATGGTCTGGAAATTCGCGGCGCAAGCGGCCAACGACGATGGCTTCGGAGCGCTTGTCGGTTTCGGTGACCAGATCGACGTCACCTTTATAGGTAATCTTCTGCGGGCGGCTGTGTTCGGCGAGCAGCACGGCGCCCGCTTCGCGTGCGGCGGCGATGGCGACATCGAGAAATTGGTTCATCGGATTATTGCGCCACTCCGGCGGTGAAATATTCCTTGCGATAACGCACGGTGTCTCCGGTGTTCACGCTGACCACCACATGGCGGTCGCTTCCCGGTGGCGGCGTGGGATTGGGATAGTAGCCGAGCAGATATTGGGTGCGCAGTTCGCGATTGATGCGATCGAAGATTTCGCCCAGCTCGCTGAGGTTGGTCGGGTAGTACATGGCGCCGCCGACGCTGTCTGTGATGGTGGAGATGGCGTGCTCGCCCGCGGTGTTCCATCCGGCGTCGGATTTCATCGGACGCACGACTACAGTATAGAGCAAAATGTTGGAGGCGATCGCGGCGCGGCGCGCGTCTTCGAATTTTGAGACGCTGGTGGTTTCGCCGGCATCGGTGATGATTACCAGCGCGCGGCGGCGTTCGGCGCCCTGGCGACGGACGGATTGGGAGCCCAGGACCACGGCGTCGTAGAGCGAGGTGCCCATGTCAGGGCTGGTGTCCACGCGGCGTACCGCGCTATCCAATTGTTTGAGATCAGCGGAAAAATTGCAGAGCTGCACGACATCGGCTGCAAATGAAAAGACGGCGAGGCGATCGGTGGGACGGACCACTTCCTCAATAAAATGTGCTGCAGCCTCGCGTTCGATTTTCAATTCGATGGCCGCAGAGCCGCTGGCGTCCAACATCAAAGCCAGATCGAGCGGGCGATTTGTTTGCGGTTCGAAGCGGACGATTTTCTGAGCGATTCCCTCTTCGCTGAGCTGGAATGCGCTTTGGGCGAGGCCGATGACGGGCTCGCCTTTGTCATCGGTGACGCTGGCGAGGACGCTGACGAGGTCGGTCTGCACGCGGATCGGGCCTTTTTGGCGCTGTTGCTGCTGCTGCGGGTCGGAAACGCCGACGTCAGCGAGCGCAGCGAAAGACACAAGCGCGAACGTGCAAAGCGTGGCGATGGCTCGTTTCATCTAAGAGGTAGATTCTTCGGACGCGGAATTGGCTTCCTGGGGTAACGCTTCACCTTCGGCCCAAACAGCGCCGCCGACGAAGAATTCTTTTTTCCAGATGGGGACGGCGCGCTTCAGAGTGTCGATGGCGTAACGGCAGGCATCGAACGCGGCGGCGCGATGCGGCGCGCTGACGGCGATGAAGACGCTGGTGTCGCCGACTTCCAGCCGACCGAGGCGGTGGACGATCGCTAGACGATGGATTCCAAATTGAGTGTGAATGTGCGCGGCAATTTCCCGCAGTTTGGCATAGGCCATGGGTTCGTAGGCCTCGTACTCGAGATAGAGCGTGCGCTGGCCTTTGAAATTGTTGCGGACGAAGCCGTCAAAGATGACCGCCGCGCCGTCTTCAAAGGCTTTGAGGTTGAGCAAGATTTCGCGCGGCTGGATCGGTTTGCGCAAAAGAAGAATGATGTCATCGCTGATGGCGGTTTGTTGGCCGCCGCTGACGGGCGGGAGAAATGCGACTTCGTCACCTGGCGCCAGAGAGGCGCGCCATGCTGCGTATTCCTGGTTTACGGAGGCGGCGACGGACGGGCGAAATTCGGCCAAGCGCGGGAAGCGGCGCGCGTAACGCTCGTAGAGGTCTTCCACGCGCGCGCCTTCGGAAAGCTCGGCATCTTCCTGTGAGACACCGGCGATGTCTTTCAGTTGGCCGAAAAATAGGACGCGAACGCGCATCGTCTTTATTCTACCGTGGAGGCGCGTGCAACGCGAACATGCCGGTGCGCGTTTGCTAGTTCAACGGACGACAGCCCGCTCGAGCGCGAATCAGCCTGCTCCCCCCGCGGCCCGCGCTGTCGCACCGCGTGCAGGCTGATTCGGCTGAGTTCGCAGCGCTAGAACGTCATCTTCATTCCGAATTCGATGGTACGCGGGGCGCCGAGGGCGAATACGCCCGTGCCTACGCCCACGCGGACGGAGTTAGCGTCGGCGTAGGTGGTGCCGTTGAGTGAGCCTGGGCTGCCGCTGAGGATCCCGCTTAGGACGTTGCCGGGAATGTTGAAGTTGGCGAAGTTGAACAGGTTGTAAAAGCTGACGCTGGGTTCGAATGACAATTCCTTCTCGCGGACGTTTACCTTACCGACCCACGTCAGGCTCATGTCGAAGGTCTTCAGCCAGGTTAGTCCTACTTCGCCGGGAACGACCGGCGATAGCGCGGGAGCTACTCCGCCCAGCGCCTGGAGCTGGCTTACTGTGAACAAGCCATTGGTGATGAGCACATTGCCGGCGGGAGTGGGGTTATTCGCGACGTTGTTGTTGTAATTGTTCACCACATTCGCGAGGTCGCCCAAGGACACACCGCGCATGAAGGAGCCTTGTTTGGTGCCGGGGATAGGATCGCCAACGGTTCCATCACCGGTGAAGTCGGTGGCAAAGATTTCACCCGCACCATTGCCCGTGACCGGAACCGCAAGAGCGCTGGCAAGAGGGCTATCGAAATGGAAAATGGTGCCGAGCCGGAAATGCAATGGCAGATCGGCGTAGCCACCGAAGGAAAATTGATGCGTGCGGTCGAGAGCGGAGGGTCCGCTGAAACCGCAGGGATGATTGTTGTCGATGGTGGGATTGACGAAGTCCTGATCGGCCGCGGCGGGAGAGGTGCCCGCCGAAGTGGACAATGCAGCGCCGCAATTCGTAAATCGCGAAAGCGAATAGGCGAACTGGAAATTAAGATACTTGACGCCGCGGAAAGGGGTCTTCACATTGTCTACTAATTTGACGTCCATGGCGTTGTAAACAGAGCGGCCAATCGGATACAAAAAAACCGCGGGACCTACCGCCGGATTAATACCCGTGAACGCGCAATTGAATCCCAGCGCAGCCATGCAATTGCCGACGCCAAGATCAGCGGCAGAATCCAAGCCAAAGTTCCCATAACTCGACATGGTCGCCCCAGCCGCGATTGCACAGTCTATCGAGCCCGGGTCGGTTCCTGTTCCGCAGCCAACTGAATTGTTGGTTGCGGAAATTGCCGCCAGGGCGGCGGACTTCGAGAAATAACGGACGTCGCCGCTGTGATTCGCATCAACGCCAATCAGATAGTGCAATGCCACGTTGCGAAGATAATCCACGCTCAGCACCATTCCTGGACGCAGTTCGCGCTGAATCCCGGCGTTCATTTGGACTGAGTAAGGGGTTCGGTAATTGGGCGCCAAGGCTCCCAGAGGGATCGCAGAAGCGGTGGAAATCAGATTGGGAAGATAGGAAGGGTTTGGCGCCTGGCTGCCGACTGCAGTCGACGCTTGCTGATAGGTCGTCTGGAAATTGGCGATGCATTGTGCCGAGGTGAGTCCACTGCAATTTCCGGCGCTTGGTCCCAAAGTGGTGCCAATCAATGCTTGCGCGCCGCTGGAATCCGGCGTGCCGCATATAACATTTGCGGCATTTTGACTGCCGCCCAGAAACTCCAAATTGGGTGCCGCGCCGACTACCGGGAAAGGAACGCCCTGGCCCGTGGCACTGAAGCACGCAGTGGGATTGGCGAGAAAGGCACCCGTCGCGAGGCGCTCCGGGCGATCGAATTCGGCGTTGTTCCAGATGGCATTCTCGTAGAAGACGCCGATTCCAGCGCGGATCACTGTCTTGGCGTCATTGTGCGGATCCCAAGCGATTCCCAGCTGGGGACCAAAATTGTGGTTGGGTTGATTCACCCTATTTCCCAAGCCCGGTAGCACGGCATTCACCGCCGGCAGGGCGGGCAGATCGCTATCGGAGCGTCCTGTATCGCGCACGTAACGCACGCCATAGGTGATGTTCAGGTTCGGTCTCAGCTTCCAGCTGTCGCCGACGTACAGACCGATGCGATTGTCCGGCGGGGTGCCGCTGCACGGAGCGCCAAATGCAGGGATTTCCGTGTCGCATTCTTCTCCGTTGCCCAAGGTCACGTTGTCCACAGGATAGTTTAGCGGGCACGCACTTCCTTGCAGCAACGGCCCGCCCGGGCATGCGAACGGGCCGCTCGCCGCCGCGGCGACTTCGTCCGAGGTGCCGTTCGGGGTGACGTTGGGAGTGATAGCGCTGAAGGAAAACAGGCCGCCGCCGCGCAGGCGATTGTAGGAAACGCCGTAGCGAAGGATGTGCGAGCCGAGCAACTTGCTGCCATCGTACTTCAGCTGGCGATCGGTCTGGAAGGTTTGTTGCGGCGCGAGGAAATTGGGACCGGTGAGGAAACCGAAGCTGGTGAAATTCAGGCTGACCGGGAAATTCGCGAACGGCAGGTCCGAGCCGACAACCGTGTCTCCCAGGTTGTTGATGAATTTCAGATACTCGAAGCGAAAACTGTGTGTGAAGTTACCTTTAGTGGTGAAATCAGCGCCGATTACGTGCGTTCTGGTGTAGTTCTTGTCTTGAAACGGTTGATATCCAATGGTGCCGCCCGTGGCCACTGCCCGGCTGTCAAAATAACTGAAGCGATAGAACATGCGGACGTTTTTGAACAGATTGAAATCCAGGCGCGCGTCGTAATCCGTCTCGCGAAACGGAGTGCCGGTATTTCCGGTGTAGACGTCGAATGGCGGAGCCGGAACGATCGGCGCCGAGAGGTTCTGGTTGGTATGTTCGGCGTCGAGAAAGAAGAAAACTTTGTCTTTGAGGATCGGGCCGCCGAAATTGCCCCCATCCTGATTGCGTTGATAGGGGGAGGGCGGACCGGGAAGCGGGGCGGAGAATGCGCTATCGCGAAACAGTGCGAAACCCTCGCCGTGATAGTTGTTGGATCCGGAGCGGGTGGTGACGTTCACCGCACCGGACGAAGTGAGTTCGTTCGAAAGATCCAGAGTGGATTGACTGATCTGAAATTCGTCAATCGCGCTGGCGGGAATATTTTCCGTGGTGGTGCCGACAGTTTCATCGCTGACGTCCACGCCGTCCACTTCAATGCGCGCGGTGCGCCCGAAGCGGCCACCAACTGAGATGGAAGAGAAGCCAACTTTTGTGGGATCGAAATCGGCGCCGTCCTGAATTTGCACGCCGGGCTCGAGTTGGGCGAGATCCAAAAAGTTCCGTCCGTTGACGGGCAGATTTTCGATCTGCTCCTTGCTCAAAACTCCCTGGACGCTGGCCTGTTCGGTATTGACTGCCACCGTTTGTTCGGCCACGGTGACGACGGTGTTCGCCGCGCCGACCTCGAGGCTGAGATTCACGCCCGAGACCACGCCGACTTTCACTACGACGCCTTCTTCCGTGGTCTTAAACCCCGCGGCTTCGGCGCGGACCGAATATTCGCCGGGCACCAGCGCGCCGGAATTGTATGTGCCGGCTGAAGAGGTGGTGACGTGGAGCACCTGGCCTGTATCTTTGTTGGTGATGGTGATCTTGGCGCCGGCGACGACCGCGCCGCTGGGATCGGTGAGCGCGCCCTGGATACTGCCGGTCGCGACGGTGCTTTGCGCGAAAAGCGGCGCAGCTATCCATAAAACGAAAACCGCGATTATGATAACTGGAATAAGCTGTGCGAGATGGTTACGCGAATAGGATGTCATGTCACGCTCCCGAATTGTTATGTAAGCGCTTGCGCGCCATTTACATTCCCCGCGCAGCAATCACTTGAACGCGAATGAAGAACCGGGATGCAAGTGCAATGCCACTGGAACGGGCAATCGCTATGGAATGGGAATGGCGCAAGGCATCACCCCGAAAAATGACCCAATGGAGATTAGGATTGCAGGGGCTGACGAAAAGATGCTCGCGGTTATCGTCCGGCGGGCGCCGCGGCGGCTGGCACGAGCACGTTGGTCTCGATGCCTGAGGCGTGGCCTTGGCCGCGATACACGTCCTGCGTGGCCTTCACGAAATCGGACGGTTTTGCGTCTGGTATGTTCAGGAAGGTTTGCGGATTGCGATCCGTGAGCGGGAACCAGGAACTTTGAATTTGCACCATGATGCGATGGCCGCGGCGAAAAGTATGATTCACGTCCTGCATCGCGAAGGCCACTTCTTCAACTTTGCCCGGGATGAACGGCTCAGGAATCTCAAAACTGTGGCGAAATTTTCCGCGGAACGGTTCTCCGCGCACCAGTTGCTCATATCCGCCCATGGTGAAGGGCGGCGCGGGCACATCCGTCAGCGGCTTGCCTTTGGCTTCCGCACTTGGCTCGTCTAATTTGCTGGGCGGATAATCCGGTGGATAGACGTCAATCAGCTTCACGTCCCAATCGGAATCCGTGCCGCTGGTGGAAACAAATAGGCGCGGGGAAACCGGCCCCACGATCGTCACATCCTCTTGCAGCGGCTCGGTCTGATAGCTGAGCACGTCCGGCCTGCTGGCGGCGAAGCGCTGGTCAGACACCATGTATTCCTGCGGCACTTCCTGTGCCACGTAGTTTACGAACGGCACGGGTTTCGCGGGATCGCTCACGTATTCGTCGTGCGCCGCCGCTTCGTCTTGCGGCGGTTCAAACGACAAAACGCCGTTCGGGTGAAAATAAAGCGTCTTGATCTCGGTGTTTTTGGGCGGCCAGGCGGGATACTGCCGCCACACGTTTGTGCCCGTCTCGAACACATAGGCTTTCGGTAAATTCGGGTTGCCGTTGCCTTTCAAGTGTTGCTCGAAAAATGGAAACAGAATGTTCTTGCGATAGTACTCCGCCGTGTTCGCCGCGAAGCTTGCGCGGCCCAAGTGCTCGCCATTGAGGCGCGCCCATCCACCGTGCACCCAGGGACCCACCACTAGTGCGTTGAAGATTTCCGGGTCGTCCCGTTCGATCGCGTGAAACAGCGTGAAGGGGCCTTGCAAATCCTCGGCGTCAAACCAGCCGCCGACTGTGAGCACCGCGCAGTGAATGTTCCTGGTGTGCAGCGCGAGATTGCGCGACTTCCAGTAGTCGTCGTAGGTATCGTGATGCACCTGATCCAGCCAGAGCCATTGCTGGGCACCCAGCAGCTTGCTCAGGTTTTCCAGCGTGCCGGCGTTGAGAAAAAAATCGTAGCCATCGGGCGTTCCGAAATCAAAGGATGGGCGCGTTTTCGGCGGCAGCTGCGGATTCTCCTGCGGGCGGAAAACGGCGTAGAACCCGAAATTTGCTGCAAGCATGAAGGCGCCGCCGTGGTAGGCGTCATCGCCCTTGAACAGATCGGTCATGGGCGCCTGTGGCGATGCGGCTTTCAGTGCCGGATGAGAGTCAATCATGCTGGCCGAGGTGTAGAAACCGGGATACGAAATTCCCCAGATGCCCGCTTTGCCATTGTTGTTGGGCACGTTTTTCAGCAGCCATTCGATGCTGTCGTACAAATCGCTGCTGTCGTCCACGTCTTTGTTCGATTTCTTATTGTCGATGTGCGGCCGCATCTCGATGAATGTGCCTTCGGACATGTAGCGGCCTCGCACATCTTGCATCACGAAAATGTAGCCGGCCTTGTCGAAGTCGGGCGATGGGCCGAGTTGCGCGCGATATTGGTCAACGCCATAGGGCGCGACGCTGTAGGGCGTGCGGTTGATCAGAAACGGATACGCTTGCGAGCTATCTTTCGGGACGTAGACGGCGGTGAACAAGTGGACGCCGTCACGCATGGGAATGCGGTATTCGTATTTCGTGTAGTGCTCTTTGACATCGAATTCCGGCGAATCGGCCTTCGCCTGCGCGGCGACGCTGCTGGCGCCCAGCAATAAACTCAGGACTAGAATGGCGGTTCCGCGACCGAACATCGTTTTCCTCCAGCGCGACGCGCGCGAATCAGAAACTTTCACTTCTTGGGCGGCCCTCATCCAGCGGCCGGCAGGCTTTCTGATAATAGCTGAACGGAAGGTTGTGTGCCCGAGAGGAATTGAGGAAGCCCGCGGACATCTTCGGTAGGTCAACGAGCATCAAGCACGCCCGCTAACCGCCTGCACTACCCCAGACTATTGCGTGGTCGAGGAGGCTAAGCGAGCGATTTCGTCGAGGCGGGCCGAGGCGCGGCGGAGGGCGGCGGCGAGGGCGGCGGCTTCGTGGGTGAAGGTGGCCGCGTCCTGGCGGTCGAGGGCTTCGTTTGCGCCGGGGAGGACTTCGGCGGCGTATCCGGCGTAGGTTCCTGGGGCGTAAACGGTGTGCTTGTACCAGGTGCGGCCGGACAAACCTTCTGGAGCCAGCAGGGCCTCTTCGACACTGACTAGGTCGCGATTCAATTCATTTTGCTTGGCGCCGTTGGGCGAGGCGTTTGCCGGTTGCTGCATGGCCTGCGCTGCGCGAGCGGCCGAAGCTGTGAGTTGCGCGGCGGCGTCTGAAACGGCCGGCACGTCTGCGGCGCCAATTCCCTGCTTGGCGGCGCGCGTGGCGAGGTCGTTCGCGGCGCGCGCGATTTCGGCGGCGTAGGCGGAGTAATCGAACGGAAGCGTATCGGATTCATCCAGCCGCAGCACCAGCGTGCCGAGGATTTTTGCCAGCGCGACGTGAAATTCAAATGTGGGATCGCCGAACTTTTTCATCCAGTAAAAATCATCGTACATCGAGTGGTACACGCCGTAGTCGCCGATGAAACCAGCGTCGAGCGAAGGAATTCCGGCGTGGTCGAAGAAAGGGCAGAAATCCGAGCCCGCGCCGAGGGCTTCGATGGGAGCTTCTCCGGGCGCTGTGAATTTTGCGCTGGGAGGGCGCGCGATTCCGCTCGGTTCCTCCTGCTGGTGCGTGGCGCGATCCAGCCAGACGTTATAAACGCTGCGCACGTCGCGCGGGTCCTGGACTTCGCGGGTAACTTCGCGCACTAGTTGCTTGAGCGATGGGGTGGCGGAAGCTGTGAAGTTGGGCCCGGCGACGCCGACATCCGTATTCAGGTACGCGACGGCTTTCGCCTGCAGCTCGGCGCGATTTGCTTCCACCCATTCCGTCGAGCCCATCAGGCCGGGTTCTTCGCCATCCCATTCGCACATCACGATGGTGCGCCGCGGCTTCCATCCTGCGCGGACCAGTTCGCCGAATGCGCGCGCGGTTTCGAGCATGGTCGCAGTGCCGCTGCCCGGGTCCACTGCGCCGTAAACCCATGCATCGTGATGATTGCCGAGGACGACCCACTCGCCGTCGTTTGCGCCGCGCAGCTTTGCGATCACGTCGTAAAGCGGGCGCTGCTGATAATCCATGACCAGCTTCATGTGCGCGACGGCCGCGCCGGGCCCGACGTGATAGGTGAACGGCAAGCCTCCCTGCCACTGGCGCGGGACGTGCGCGCCGCCCAGATTTTCCAGGATCACCGAGGCGTCCTGCGAATTGATGGGCATGGTGGGAATGCGGGCAAGATTTGTGGCGTCGGCGGGGGCAAGACGCTTGGCATTCGCGGTTGCGGCAACTCCCGGGGTGAGCGGGTCGCCCGGATAAATTTCCGTGTATTCGACGGACCCGCGCTGGATGCCGCTCATGGGGCGCCACGGGCCGTTGGGAAAGACGTCGCCTGCAACGTAGCCGTCGTCTTCGGGATCGGAATAAATGATCAGGCCGAGGGCTTTATGCTCTTCGGCGAGTTTTGTTTTGATGCCACGATAGCAGCCGCCGTAGCGCGCGATCACGATTTTTCCAGCGACGCTGACGCCCAACTTTTCGAGCTCGCGGTAATCCGCCTGCATGCCGTAATTCACGTAGACCACCGGCGCGGTGACGTCTCCGGAAGGCGAGAAGGCATTGAAGGCGGCAACAATATTTTTGTTGGAGGTGTCGGGATCCACCGCAAAGGGTTGCTCGGGCGTGGCCAGAGTTCTTTTGTCGGGCGCGGCTAGTTCCAGCTGCACTTCGCGCGGCTGTGCGAGCCACACGCTGTAGCTGACAATATCCGCGTCGAAGCCGTAGCTGCGGTATTGGTCGCGCAACCATTCGGCGACGCGGTGGCTGGCTTCCGTGCCGGCCATGTGCGGTTCGCTGGTGATGCGGCGCAAATTGCTCTCGGCGCGGGCGGGATCGGGGATCGCGCGCATTTGCTGCTCGAGGGCGTGTTCAGCGGCGACGCGCGCGGGCGCAAAGCCGCGGATGCCGGGATTATCTTGCGTGCCACGCGAAATCGCTGCGGGAAATACGACGATGCTTGCCAGAATGATTGCGGCGCGAACTCGCTGGGTCGGGACTGCCATTCACACCTCGTGGAAGAATTGCAAATTCTATACTACATGGGTGCGCGCGTTCTTGTTTGCTTGCAAAATATTTCGCGCGACGACGAAACGTTGCGCTCGGCGCGGCGAAATAGACCTAGCCGCTGGTGTTCGCTTGACGGCTCTGGCGCCGCGCCGTAGGTTAGTTACCAGCTCAGCGGGACGCAGCACGGTTCACAAGGACGCGGGATGAAAGTTTTGATTTCTGGCGGCTCAGGGCTGGTAGGGGGTGCGCTTACGGGCGCGTTGCGTGCCGACGGCCATACCGTCCGCCATCTGGTGCGCCCGGGCGGCAAGGCTGCGCCTGGCGACGTGCAGTGGAATCCTTTGAGCGCGCTGGTGGACGTGCCGGCCATGGAAGGTTTCGACGCCGTCGTGAATCTGAACGGCGCGAGTATCGCGGATGGGCGCTGGACGCCGAAACGGAAGATGATCCTGCGCGGCAGCCGGGTGGATTCCACGCGCGTGCTGGTGGACGCGCTGTCGCACCTGAGGCAGCCGCCGCGCGTATTCGTTTGCGCTTCAGCGACGGGCTACTACGGAAACCGCGGCGACGAAGTGCTGAAGGAAACGAGCGGCTACGGCAACGATTTCCTGGCGATTCTGTGCCGCGCGTGGGAAGGCGAAGCGGCGCGCGCAGCGAGTTCCGGCATACGCACGGTGATCGCGCGGTTCGGAATTGTTCTTTCGGCCGAAGGCGGCGCGCTTTCGCGCATGTTGACTCCATTTCGATTAGGCGCAGGTGGGCGACTGGGGAGTGGGAAGCAGTGGATGTCCTGGATCGCGCTGGAAGATGCGGTGAAGGTGCTGCGCGCGGCGATTGACGATGCGCGCTGGAATGGTGCGGTGAACTTGGTGTCTCCGGAGCCGGTGCGCAACAGCGATTTCACCCGCGTGCTCGCCAGCGTGCTGCATCGGCCGGCAATTTGCCGCGCGCCGGCATTCGCGCTGCGCCTGGCGCTTGGTGAAATGGCGGACGCGCTGCTGCTGAGCAGCCAACGCGTGCTGCCTGAGTGCTTAGATCAGTATGGCTACGCATTTCGCTACGAAAATTTAGAAGCGGCGCTGCACGCGGTGCTGGTGAAGCCTTAACGCAAACTTTTCGCTGCGTTTCAAGTCGCAGAGCCACGAACGCGCCCCATTTTGATTGCATCTGCTCACAATCAGCTCAGTCTATCTCACAAAATTTGACCGCCGCGCTATTTCACGACGTTCAGAGTTACCTCGACCTTAAATACGTGCCCTGTGAGAGGATCCGTTGCGACGGCGCCTTCGGTGGGCTGCCCTTCGCGCAGAAACATCCCCACGTCTCCGCGATATTGCCGCACCAACGGCTGGCTACTCGGAGGCGCTTCTCCGTCTGACCATTCCTTGCCAACAATCTTGCCATCGTGATCGCGGGCGGTAACATACAACGAAGATCGGTCCACCTTTAAATCGGCTTGATATTTCCCGTCATCAGCATGCGCCACCCGAGCATCAATGCTCGTTCCCACATCGATATACTGTACCTCGCTCGCGCCGGTTTTCGGATCGGCGGTCGTCACGGGAACCTTGACGCCAATCCGCAGTGTGGAATATGTCACGCTCGGTTTGGCACCCGGTACGATGAGAGGAATGGAGTAGGAAAGATTGGTGATTTTTTTCGTGCCGTCATATTCGGACAGCACGATCTGCAACTTGACTGGCGTCGTCGGCTCCGCTGTCGCATTTTCCGGCGCCTCGGGTCCCTTCGTTCCCTGAGCGCAAACCAGCAGCGGCGCAGACAGCACAAGCAATGTGCAGGTGACGAGCGGTCGTAAAATTTTCATGCAAGTCCTCCGATGATTCATTGATTGCGGCTCGCTATTGATAAAGACGCCAGCCAGGGGGCAATCGTTCAGAATTGAATCAAGCTTGCAGGTTTTTCGGTGACCTCGTCGAGCGCGGGAATTTCCAGTGGCGCGATTTCGATGGGATGAACCTCCAGAGGCTTCTCGAACTCGTGCTGCGCCACCAGAAGCTGATTGCCATCCACTCGACCCGAATTAATTGCGGCGCTCAATTGCGCCGCTGCAGCGAGCTGGCCCCTCGGCACGATAATTTCCGGACGTGTTGTGGTGGTCGCGCGCGTCTGCGCCCTACGCCTGGAATCGCGCGTGTCGGCCGTCCGCTCCGCATTCCGTGAACCCGCAACAGACGCGGCTCCCGGGGGCGCAGAAATGGGATTCACGGCGGAAGCGACGTTGGGATTGGACTCGTTGTGGACAGGTCTGCGCGCGACCATGATTGCCAAAACCGCGGCGAGCGCGAGGGCGCCGGCGATGACCGGGGCCCATGCCGTCCAGGCAGAGCGCTGCGCTTCAGATTCCTGCGCCATGCGCCGCCGCAAATGCGTGCTGAATTGCGGCGACGGCTCGCCAGCCACGAGCGCTGCGACGCCGCGGTCCACGAACTCACGCATTTGGCCAGCGCGCTCGAGCGATTCGCGGCACGCATCGCATTCCGTGGCGTGAGCCAAAAGCTCGGACTCGCGTTGGGCGCGAAGCTCGCCGAGCGCAGCGTCCGTCATCCAGCCGGGGTATTTTTCACAAGACATTGCAAACTCTCCGCCAATTTTTTTCGCGCGAGAAATAGTCGCGACTTCACGGTGCCCTCGGGCAGGCCGGCCAGTTTGGCGACCTCACGCGTGTGGTAACCCTCGATGGCAGCCAGGACCATCACGATCCGGAGCTTCTCTGGAAGCGCATCGAGCGCCTGCGCTACCTGGCGTTCGAATTCGCGCGACGCGATCAGATTTTCGACGTTGGCCTCGCGCTGGCCTTCCTCCAGCAGGCGCGTTGCGTCGCGCTCATGGCGTTCGCGGCGTCCCTTGGCGCGGATGCGATCAAGCGCCAGCCGAAAAGCCATGCGCACCAACCATCCGCGAAAGCGTTCGCGGTCGCGCAGGCGATGGAAATTGCGATAGGCGCGCAGCATGGCTTCCTGCGCCACGTCTTCGGCTTCCGCCGCGTTGTGTAATACGCCCAGCGCGACGCGATAAGCGAGCTTGGGACAATCCGCTAAGCGCTGCTCGAATTCGCGCGCGAGCGATTCGTCACGGCTCACCGCGCTTCGCGGAAAACGGGCCGCCAGTCCATCCATCACTGCCTCATCTAGCCAGACGCCGGTGGTGGGATTTCGGTTCACGGGTTTTCACGTAGGGCTGCGCATCAGGAATTACAAATCCAGGCGTTCCAGCAGTGATGGAAGGTTGGAGGCGTCCACGGTTAGTTCGGGGCGGGTGCTAGAGAAGTCTGGGACTTCATCGAGGGCTTGGAAGAGGCGCATTTTGGCGACGGCGTATTCTTCTGTGCCAGTAAGGGCGCGGCCGGTTTGCTTGGTCCATTGCTCGAGGGCGTCGCGGCGGACGAAGATGCGGATGGGGAACATGGTCTTGCGGTCGGCGGAAACGTAATAGATGAATTCGTTCCCTTTTGCGGCGTCGCGCTGGGCTGGATGGACATCCTGAAATTGATATTGATACACGTAGCCGTTATCCGCTGAGTAGCTCTTGATGCGCCGGACGGTTTCGGGCTTCGACATGGGCGCATTATTCGGCGGGGGCGGGCTGGTGTCAACCGTTCTGCTACGTCAGACGTAGTGGCCCTTTAGGGAGAGAGGCGCGCGCAATCATGTCCGCATGTGCGCTCCCAAATTGGAATTGGGCGACGTGATTCCGTGCCTTGTGTATTTTGCGCGTTTGCGGCACCTTCGCCTGGTGCGCCCGTTAGCCGCATGATCGGCGCGCACATAGTCGCGGTGGATGCGGAAACAGGCTCGGTGATTGCGGGGACGTTGGGCGGCTGGAGCTTCGATGCGGCAAATCCGCCGACGTAGTTTGACGACTCTTCGACGTGGAACGGCCGCTGGCAGCGCACATCGGCAATCTTTACGCCGAGCCACTGCTGGGCCTGGCGCTGGCAGGAGATTTCAGCGACGCGTTTACGGGATTATGCTTGCGTACCGTCGCGCCCACTCGCGCGGTTCCACCGGTGAACACGAGCTTCAATGTGCGCATCCGGCCCGCGACGCAGTGACGCATTGCATCGCCGCGTAATCGGCGCAAAAAGAAGCGGCTCCCGAGGTGCGGGAGCCGCTTCTTGCGCTGCGGGTGCGATAACTCCTACTGGGTCGGCAGAATTTCCTGCGAGAACCCGATGGTGTTGACGGAGCGCAACGACGGAGTGCGCGGCGGCAGACACGCGGGGCCCAGGGTAAAGTTGGTGTCAAAGGTATAGTCACGCGGGCTGGGCGGATTGTAAACGCCCGTTCCCTTGTACGTGCCCACCCCTTGGCGATTGTAATAGAAGCTGACCATCGAGCCTCGGTAGTGGCAAACCAGGCCCCAGTTTTCCAGGAAGCGGAGGAAGTTGTGCACACCGCCATCCGTGCCGAAGTCCTGCGCCTGTCCGTTGACGGCGGGGAATGGAATGCCCTTACCGGAAATAATGGCAGCGCGGTACGCCGTCGGCGCCGCCGCTCGGTTATTAACGTCGTAGGGAAAAGCGAAGGAGTTCACGTCGTTCCAGTTGTTGGAAAGGAACGTGACCGCGTCGCCTTCGACGGCAGCAGCGACGCTGACGCCTCCCCAGGTTCCGTCGTCCACCGGCGCGTTGTAATCGCCCTGGATGTAAACCGGGTTTTCGGAAACGATGCTCAGGCCGTCGGTTCCGCTGCAGGAGACTCCGATGTTTAGTGAAGCACCATCTACGATTTTTAGCGCGCGGCGGAAGAAGACCGGAGGATTCTCCCGGGCCTCCTGCGCGTTGCCGTAGGTGACATCGGGACGGTTGGAATTGCCTGGCGCACAATTCGTGTTGGCAAACAGCCCGCCGGAGTACGTCGTCGCTGCAGGTTTGTAGGTGACGCCTTGCAAGTTCCCCGTGATGGTGGTCGCGCCGGTCCACATGTTAACGTTCCGCGGCGTCATATTGAGTATGTTCTGGGTCAACAGCATGTAGTTCGTCGGAGCGATCAAGGTCGGTGCCACTTCCGTGCCGCCATAAGTCCGAAAGGTGCCGTCACCTTCCAAGTCTTCACCCGGGTCGAGTACGGTGTTCGGGCAGCCGTTCGCCGGGTCATTGGGATTCACAAAGTCGTTATATCCATAAGACCCGGTCCTGACGACGGGGGCCGCGGTGGGGTCTTTCTGTTCGCCGCGACGGTCTGAGAAATACAGGGTGTAGCCGGTGTTATTGTCCAAGCCCAGCGCCGCCTGATTTGCGGTGAACCAATTCACCAGGTTCTTGGCATCCAGTTCCACATAGTACATGACGCCTTGCGCGGTGATCGGCGCCGGGCCGGCGGTGGCGCGGTCAACACCTTCACGCGAGTCATACAGCGCATTCGGCCAGAAATCGGTGGCCGGGTTTGCCGCGGTCATGAGTAATCCATTTGCGCACGGATTTGCGAGGATCCCGGTGGACGGATTATCTCGCACGCGAGCCAAACGGATGATGGCGCCCCCGCTGGGGTCATTGCAGCCAACTGTCGCGACGCCTCCGCCGCTCGGGCCCTGTGCGGCAACTTGACCCGCCGGAAGACCCGCGAGATATGTAAACGGGGCGACCTGGACGGCTGCGGTATACGTCGGATTGACGTTCCTGCCGGTGAGGCCGAGGTTTAGGATCGTTTGGGTGACATCAACCCAGCTGCCACCAGGATTCACCTGATATTCGATCTTGATGCAACCGGTGATGGTCGGATATCCGGCCTTCATCCAGTATCCGGGTGCGAGTAGCGTGTTCGAGTTGCTACTAGGGCTGTACGTTCCCCCGACAATGGCGCCCGACACAGGCAGCGGATATGTGCCGGTATACCATACCGGTTTTGCGGTAATGCCAGCTCCGGCTGGGCCGAGACCGACAGGAGAGTTGGGGGACCACGCCAAGAGCGCAAGATCAACGGGAGGTGTTGCAGTGACTGTGTCCAGCAACGTCATATCGGCGGCATTGCAGGCGTTCGGCGAGCCCGGTATGGTGGTCGGAGTCGGATAATCGTCAAGCAAGACTCGTAGCGTCGCCTGGGAAAACAGCCGCTGGGCAAATGTGGCCGGCGCCAAGGCGGCCTCGCCTTGAACCGGACGGCGAATCAGAGAAATGGGCGTGATACCACCCAAAGCGGTGGAAGTGAGGCTCAATACCGGGACGTGGTTCTGAAGTTGGCCGTTGTAGGCCGGAATCACTGTTCCACTCCAGGTGGGATTGTTCACGGTGGTGCTGACGTTGCCGTAAATGCTGTTGCCCGTCACGCTGCCTTCGTTAATGCCCAATTCACGCCACGAAGCATTCGTGTAGGGCGCGCCTCCCGGCTCATTGGCCATCGTAGGATCCGGCGCCAAGGCGATGGTAGCGTCCCCACCGTAGGTGGCTCCGGCGCCGGTGACCACGAAGCCATTTTCCAGATTGGTGCGGATGACTTCGCCTACCACCGTCACCTTGTCACCCAGGAAAGTGGGACCTTGGTTCGGAGTGAGCCACAGATTTCCATTGGTGTGCGTGCGGCCGCCGAAACCGAACGAAGGACCGTTGAAGAACGAGAGGTCTGAATCAGAATAAATGCCGAACTGGAATACGGGAATGGCGACGACCTGCACTTGGCGGGTGAGTTTCACTTCCGCGCCCGTGGACGAATTCTGCGCCGCGACCGTCATGGTGAACGGCGTGATCAAGCCTTGCATGCCGGCGTAGGGACTCGGCGGCAGAATTGAGGCGTTGGTCGTCGCCGGATTGCCGAATGCGTCCGGAATGAAGGTGAGGTTATAGGTGGAAGCGCCGGCGGAATTCACATACGTAATGCCGGTGAGCCCAACCGGAGGAGCGGAGGCGATCGTTGCCACGTTCGCCGCTGTGAGCGAACCGGAAGTGGCAAACACCTGGGCGACGTCGGTAGTCATTTTTTCCATGCCGGCTTCGGCGCCGTAGAAGGCGAGCTCGCGGCTGGAGTTATTGCCGCCGAGGCGCTGGTCGGTCATGACCATCCAGCTCATGCCGACTACGATGGCCGAAATCAGTAGTAGAACAAACAGCGAGGTTATTAGCGCGACACCCTTTTCTCGTTCCATTCTCACAGCGGATCTCCTTGGAAATCTTTAACACTCTGGCGCCTGGTGATGTGCTCAAGCTCCTACGGCGCCGTGGACGACGCAGACGTCTGGAACTGGTTGGTGAATGAAAGGCTGCGAATGCTCACCTGAGTGCTCAGGTTATTGCGCAGAAATGTCGGCGTGGTTTCGGCCGTGTAAGAATTTTCGGACCTGCCCGCCAGGAAGACGTTGACCGCGCGAATCTGCGCCGGCGTGTCCGGCAAAACCGGAGTAGCGGCATTACCGGGACCGTTGGGGTAGGTGCCCACCGCATCCGTGGAGCTGGTGATGTCGTAGCTGAAGCCCAGGTTCTCGATATCGTCGGCGATCGCCGTCGGCGGATTCACTGGATTGCCCGCGGGATAATTCGGATAATTTACCTGGCGAATCAATTGCGGATCCGTCGGCGTGGTCGCGTCGACATAGTAGGTCACCATCCAAACCCGCGTGACCGTGGTCGGAGGAAAGACTCCGGGCGTGGTAGCCAAGTTCGCGACCGTGCCGTTCAGCTTGCCGGTTTGATTCAGGCCGGCGGGATCGCCACCCGAGAAATTGATGGTTTGGCCGGCAACACTGGTGACATATTCGAGCGCGGTTCCATTCTGATTGTGAAACATGATCAAATTGCCGGCGGTGATGGGATTGGTTACGCCGGGCATGGTGAAGCAGGCCGGCGCGAGCGAGACCGATGCGCCCGTGGCCGAAATTGTCCCGGCGCAAACCGGAGTGGAAGGCGCGGGCTGGGCCACCGGATAGCTGTAGAGATAGTTTCCCGCCGGATCAACCAGTACGTTGTCCGCATAGATAATGTTGATGATGTCAGTGGCAACTCCGGTGAGCACTGCGTTGGTCGACGGATTGATGGACGTGGCCAACTGCCCAGCGAGGGATCCAGGTGTGATAGCCGGCAGCGTGATGTAGGTGTTCGGAAATATTGTTGCGGTGCCGGGACGATTCACCGCCGAGGTGGCTGTGTAGGGAAGGCTGATGCCGCCCTGAGGAATTCCCTCACCCGCCTGCATCAGGTCGCGGACCATGAAGTGCATACCGGCGCGCAGGTTTTCCTGGGTGTTAGCTTCATAGGCGACCATGTTGGTCACGTGCTCGGCTTGCATCAACGCGTCAGTGGCAATGGCCACGACGGAAACCACGATGCTCATCGAAACCATCAATTCGATCAGCGTAAATCCTCGTTGGCGCTTCATCCTTGCTCCTTGCGGTCCTGGTCCTAATTAGCTGAAATGTAAGTAGTCAACGAATAATTGCGAGTAAAGCGGCCCGTGGTGTAGTTCACAGTGATCAGCACCTGATTAAGGCTGTTGGTGTATCCCGGTACCGATGTAATGGTGATGGTGCGCCTAAAGTTGCCCAGCGATTGCTTCACATCGTCGGCGGTGCCCAGTTTTCCGTCCGGTCCGGGATACACGATGTAAGCCGGAGTTCCGCCGGCATCGGCAACCGTGCCGACCAGCCCGTCAGCTCCAGGCACCAGCAACGGCTGCGGCGTCGACAGAAAAAGTCCGGCGGGATTGCCCGCGCTGTTGTTGGAAAGCTGCTGGAACGTCGCATTGTTCGTATATTTGGCGGTGTAGATTGCTTCGGCTGCTTCTTCCGCCTTCTGTTGCGCGATGAAAGCATCTTGCGAACCCTGCATGTAGGCCAACGAATCCGCCAGCATGGCCGCTAATCCCAAAACGCCGACACCCAGAACTACCAGGGAGATCATCGTCTCCAGGAGCGTGAAGCCCCTTGCTGCTTGCCGCTTTCTCGCTTGCCGCATTTTCCTGAACTCCTTCAGAACCTGGTCCATATCACACCCGTTCCCTTCCAGCCGCGCGCGCGGCCGGTGCCGCCCATAACCGTGACTGCCCGGGCTGTCGAGTTTTTGCCGGGTTGACCGATGAAAACCGTTCCGTTGATCGGTTGGAACGTCGCGCCATCCACCAGTTCGCCGTCGCTCTGGAACAACATTCCGCCTACCGGTCCATTGGTGAGTCCCTCGAATTCTATGGGCGCGCCTTTGCCGAAGGCATCTGGCGTGTCTGGCGCTGTGGCAAAGACATAGTATTGGGCCGGAGATTCGATCGGCACGGTGCTTAGAATCGGATTCACTCCTCCGGCACCGGCCGTGAGATCGTTTCTTACCTGCATGACGACTTGATATTGGGTGATCCCGCCTACGACGACCGTGGGAAAGGTAACCTGCACGTAGCGGCGGTTGGTGATCGCGTACTCGCGTGCCTGGCGCAGTTGGGCAACCACTTCCTTCAGCGCGGCGTCGAAACGCGCATCCTGCAAGGTCGGCAAGTAGGCGATCAGCGCCATCGCGGAGATGATCAGAATCAGCATGACTACCACGCTCATTTCAACCAGCGAGAAACCACGCTCGCTGATTGCTTCGCGCTTGCCGCAACTCAAAATCGTATTGCGTTCTTTCACGCTTACACCCTCGAATCGCCCTGGAGGTGGCGGGCGAGCCACAGAATTCGATAGATACAATGCAGTTCCCAGGCCACGCTCGAGGCACAACTAAGTCTATGTGACATAGGTAGTTAGCAGAGAGAGCCACAGGCAACAAATTCCATTTCGACCTGGGCGGGGTAGAAACGTTACATTTCCGGAGGATGGCTACCTGTAAGCGGAAAGTAGGGAATCCGTTCGCTGCGGAAGCGCCGGAACTGCGTACGTACGGCTTTAGCGCGTGCCGAACTGGTGCAGACGGGGATCTTGCGCACGAGCGGTGCGGTGGAGCGGCCGCCTGCCGTTGCTCGTTACTGCGGCAATCAGTCGCGGCTACGCAGCTTCGAGAGCAGGCGCAGAATTTCCAGGTACAACCAGATCAGCGTCACCATTAATCCGAACGCCGCATACCACTCCATATATTTTGGCGCGCCCGCGGCCACGCCGCTTTCGATGAAGTCAAAATCGAGCACCAGATTCAGCGCTGCGATGACCACGACGAATCCGCTGAAGGCGATTCCGATCGGACCGGAACCGTTGATCGTGGTGAAGTGAATGCCGAAAAATCCCAGCACGATGGTCGCGAGATAAAAAAGCGCGATTCCGCCCGTCGCCGCCACCACTCCCAATCGGAACTTTTCGGTGACCGGAATCAATCCCGAGCGATAGGCCAGCAGCAAGATCGCGAGCGTGCCGAACGTCAAGCTCACCGCTTGAATCGCGATTCCGTGAAAGCGCACATCGTAAATGGCGGAGATGCCGCCCAGCAGCAGGCCTTCGAGCAGCGCGTAAATTGGCGCGGTTATCGGCGCCCAGGTCTTTTTGAAAATCGTCACCAGCGCAAAAATAAATCCGCCGATTCCGCCGATGGCCAGCAGTGGCAGTACGGCCTGGGGATTCTGCGAATGGGTGTAGATGTTCCAAGTCCAGGCCGCCGTCGCGATCACGCAGAGCAGCAGCACGCCCGTCTTGTTCACGGTGCCCTGCAGCGTCATGGCCTCGCCCAGCCCAACTCCCTCGCCCTGAAATGCCCTGGCGTTCAGAGCCGGGTTCGACGTCCTCATTAAATCCGCCACTGTGAATCTCCTTTGTGTGTGTTGCGCGGGCAAACTGTATCGCGCGTGCGCGAGCGCGTCCGCCGCATTATTGTTCCCTAGCACGCCAATTTTACCTCATTTTAGGTTTCGGCACGCGGGACGGACGTTTCACGAGGTTGGGCGCAAATAAAAAATCCCCGGGTCAACAGAGCGCCGGCCCGGGGAAATGTTGAGAATTGGATTGTGGACTTAGTGCCGGTCAACGATGGCGATTGCTTCGTCCACGTGATGATGCGCGCGATCAATGTGCACAATCACGCGGTCCCGCAGGCCGCGCGCTTCGGGATTATCTTCTTCCTTCTCGATATCGTGATGAGCCTTGTCCAGAAGTTCGCGTGCATCATGCAAACGTCCGACCCAGGGCTTGTGCGGATCGACGGGAGGGCGGTCTTCGATATTCTTGCCGTCGTCGAATGCGGCGCGCTTGATTTCATCAATGGCGTGGTCTATTTCTTCAACCGCGGCGCGCTCTTCAGCGTGCAGAGCGCCACCGTCGGGCCGCTGCAGATGCGCGCGCGCATCGCGCAGATCGGAAAGCGCGCGCAGGTAGGCTGGATGCTTGCCTTGTGCGTGGACGTTTTGCGACGCGAGCGGGAGCAGGAACGCGATCGCCGCAGCGATCACAGCAATTCTAGCAAGAGTTCTCATTCGGATTATCACCTCGTTTGGGATTGGGATGGATTCCGCAGGGATGGGACCGCGGCTTTATCCTGTAAGCCAGTAGAACACGCTCTCGCGGCTTTTGTTGTGCGCCGGTAGGAGGCTGTTTCCAGGAAGGCAACGCGAGGCGACGGGCTCCGGCGGCCGCGACCGGCAGCACGTTATACGCCCTAGCTAACGTCGTGCGCGGACGGTTCGAGTGTCTGGCTGGCAACCCTATGCAGCTCGGTGAGGAGTTCGTGCGGCTCGCGTTCTTCGCGGCGGGCAAGGATGCTCGTCGTGACTATGACGGCGGGGACGACAAGGATGATTGTTACCGCGACCCACATCAGAGCGGCTGCGCACTGTTGGTCTGCGAGAGGCGACCACGGCAAGACTCGCGGCGCTGAAAGATACGACGAGTAGACGACGCGATCGCAGAAAACAAGAAATGCGGAGAGCGCATCACACGGCAGCGTGGCACAAAATAAATACAGAGGGATCGACCAGCGAGGCCAGTGCGCAACGCTGGGCCACGGCTGAATCACCGGCCACCAGAATAAAAGACCCGCGCCGAGAAAACTTGAATGTTCCAGTTCGTGCAACCAGTTCCAGCGCAGCGCCAGCTCGAAAACTGCAGGGATATGCCACCCAATCAGAGCAACCGTCGCAGCGAGCCAGCAAAATGCAGGATTTGAAACGAAATGTCCGAGCCGTTTCACGGAACTCCCGCGAAGAATTGGGCTCACGATGCCGCGAGCGAGCGATTGCGGGAGGCCGTGGAGCAGTGGCAATTGCGGCGCGCCCAGCAGAATCAAGGCAGGCGCAACGGACATCAGCAACAGATGCTGCATCATGTGAACCGTGAGCAACGCATCATCGAAGGCATTCAATGGGGAACCAATCGCGAGCCACACGCAAATGATTCCAGCGAAAAAAGCAGCAAACCGCCAGAGCGGAAGCAATTGGGGGAACGCGGAACGCAAGCGAAACCAGCCTCTTGCGTAAACCAGGCTGGTGAGGCACAGCGCCACATCGAGTCCGAGGGGATTGGACCATGATTGCAAGATGGCGTGAGCGTCAGCAGTCATAAAACCTACGGGTGACCCGAACCAGGCCCCGTGTCTGGCCCTTGCGCAATTGCCCGCGCCGCATCGCGTGCCGGCGCTTGTCCCGCGGGATGTAACGTTTCCAGAAACGCGACGAGCGCCGTGGTCTGTGCAGGGCTCAGATTCTTGCCGTAGGCCGGCATGTTGCCGCCACCTTGAATCACCTGTCGAATCAGTTGATCTTGTGTTAGCCGAACCGCGACAGCGTCCAGAGTCGGGCCG
>DATNLN010000081.1:0-11653 GCA_035602855.1 Candidatus Acidiferrales bacterium | reverse complement strand
CCACTAGTACACAGCCAAACGACTCGAGCGCCCAGAGTAAATATTCACCCTTTCGTTCTTCCTGATTCATGTTTGGGCCAGCTGCTTATCCAAGCTCGCTGGTTAAAAACTGAGGTTCGCCGTTTCCAAAGCTCCAGTCCGCCGCAGAATTCTCAACGATAGCGACCATAACGTCGCTGGGAGGGATCGAAACTGAGCTTGCTAACTGCTCGGTTAATTCCTTGTAGAATCTGCGCTTCAGAATTTCGTCGCGCTTTTTGCTTATCACCGTAATGATCAGGGCTTGGTCGGTCCGAGAAATGTTCAGCCCGGTGTCTTCGATGACCAGGAAGCCTTTGGGATGGGCCTGGTAAATCTGATAACGGTCTCGCACTGGAACGTGAAACGCCTTCACGACGGCCCTGTGGATCGCCTCGAGCAGGGCCGTCACTTCGGATGGGCTTCTTCCTTCAACGGCGTCAATCTTGATCAATGGCATCGCGTCATCTTCCTTTTTGTATTCCGCCGCGCGCTCGGGTTGTTGACCTAAGCAAACGTCATGCGGCAGCAGCGCCGGCCTGAATCGTCTGTAAGATATTTACCTCGAACGGCGCCTCGACGAATTCCCCAATACTTTGCTGCAAATGTTTAAAGTGAGCGCTTGCCGCGTGCTGATCGAGCGCAGCCTGGCTTTCCCATATTTCGTAAAAGTAAAAACGCCCTGGCGAATCCGCTTCATAGAGTTCATACAACGTACAACCCGATTCGGCCCGCGTCGGAGCCAACATCGCGCGCAGCAGCTCTCTAAGTTGGTCTTGCTTTCCACTGCGCGCTACCGATCTTGCAATCACACGCACCTCAGCCATGGTTGTTTCACCTCATCTTTTTTCGTATTTGTTCTGCGCTTGCGCCGCGCTGTGTTCCGTGCCGCCCATTAGACCTGGATCAATGCCATTCCCGTTTCCGGATCATATTTCTTCTGCAGATGAATCGGACTCTCGGTCAAAATCAATTCGCATGTCGGGCGCACGCGAGCCTCAAGCAGGTGCCCACCGTGCGCGCTCCCGTCAGCACGTCCCACCACCACGTGCGCATGCACCTGCGGCTCTCCGTCCCGGAGCGCGATGTCGCCAATCAGCGAAAGCAACTCCACTTGTTCGGCGAGCACGCAGGCTGGATCGTACTTTTTCGTCTTCCAGTTGAACCAGCCCAACTGCGCGTAAGAAAGAGCGCCGATCGCCTGAAAGCTACTCCCCGCTAAACCCTGTCCCACCGCGAACTGCTGCAGCAGGCTTGCGATCTCGTCGCCCGTGTCAAAGATTAGTACAAAAGTTTTCGGCAGATCCTCGATCTGCTTCCACCGCATCGCATCACCTCCCGCCGACACTGCCTTAGATGTACCGAAACCAGGAAAAGTGCCACCCGGCTACTACTTCAAAGCTGGGTCAATCAGCGTGAGATCGGTCGCGGGATCAAAACGCTTCTGCATTGTTACCGGATCAACGGTGACCATTGCTTCCACGGTCGGTGAGGCATGCGCCTCGAGAACATGCCCGGCATGTGTCGTTCCGTCCGGGCTCCCCACCACCATGTGAGTGTGGACTACGGGCCTTCCTTGATAGAGCGCAATGTCGCCGCTCATCCCGATTAATTCGTGCTGACCTCGAATGGGAATCTTCTTGTACATTTTGCGCTGGGGATCAAACCAGCCCACCGTTGCGTCACTCAGCGCTCCGATCGCGGTGAAATGCGCGCTCGTGACGTGGTACTTCTCAGCAAATTCCTGCAGCCCGGAATAAACCTCGTCGCCCTGGTAGAAGATGACGGCGTATTGCTTGGTTGGCTCTCCAGGGTTCAGCAATTCCACCTGCATCTTCGGCGCTTTGCCTGTGGGAACTGCTTCGGCGGGCGTCACATATTCATCTGAGGTATTCTGCGATCGCACCATCACGGCGCTAATCCCAATCAACACGAGTGCGCAGCCCAGTCGTTTCATTTTTCTCATGGCTTTACCTCTGCGTTCGAGAATCCGGACAAACAACCTTCTGGCTCGGCCTGTGGTCGGCCCCTTAGTTTCCGCAAGCTCAACATTCAATTCGATCGCCGGCGCCCCATGTTCCTAAACCGCGACGCTCTTTCTTGCCGGCGGCGCCATGAATTCAGGACCGACCGGACTGGCGATCGTCTGCAGCAGAATCTGATCGATCGCCGCGAGCGCATCGGCGTCGAGCTTCCAGTCGAGCGCGCCCACTACAGCTTCCAGTTCTTCCGGATGGCGCGCGCCCCATAGCGCCGCCGTGATTCCAGGCTGGTCCAGCACCCAACGCACTGCGAGATCCATCACGTGCTTTCCGTATCTCTTCTGCGCCAGATCCTCCAGTTGCTGCACCGCATTCAGATATTGCGCGAAGCGCGGCGCTTGAAATTTCGGATCGGACAGGCGGAGATCGTCGCCAATGAACTTCGTACCCGGCCGCATCGTGCCGGTCAACAGTCCCCGGCAGAGAGGCCCGTAAGCGAAAGCGCTCAGATTTGTTTCGCGCACGTACGGCAGCACGTCCCGATCAATTTGCCGCTCAAATAGATTGTACGGAGGCTGGACGGTGTGCAGTTCAGAGACCGTCCTGAACCGGTCCATCTGCTCCGGTGAATAATTGCTCACCCCGATCGCGCGGACCAGCCCCTCCTGATAGAGACCGCGCAAAGTCCGGGCGGTTTCTTCGATCGGCACGGCCAAATCCGGCCAATGCACTTGATAGATGTCGATGTAATCGGTGCGCAGGCGACGCAGCGAATCCTGGACCTCCTGGCGGATGCGAGCAGGAGAAGAGTTTCGCGTCACCGAGCCGTTGTGCCACTCCAGTCCAACCTTTGTCGCGATGAACACCTTTTCCCGATGCCCTCTGTCCGCAACTGCCTTTCCCACGATTTCTTCGGAAACTCCGAACCCGTAAACCGGCGCCGTATCGATCAGATTGATCCCTCCATCCAGGGCGGCATGAATCGTGCGAATCGATTCTCTTTCGTCCGTGCCTCCCCACATCCAACCGCCAATGGCCCATGTGCCTTGCGCAATTCGTGAAACCTTCATTTCCGTCCCCGAAATTGTTGTGTATTCCATTTGCTTCATCCTTTGTTATGAAATGACGTTTGTAAATACCCCCTCGACCGGAGCGGCGAAGTTTCAATCGCTCGCGCTCACCTAGGCCAGCGACGCGAAAAGCAGCGCGCGATTTACCGTTCCGCTCAACTCCCGGCGACCTCGACAAACGCGCGATTTCACGGCCGCAACCGATGTATCCAGCATCTGAGCCGTTTCCTGGACAGAGCGCTCCTCCACCATGCGCAGCCAGACGGTTTTTCGTATCGTTGGGCCCAAGCGATTGATGGCCTTGGTCAAGAGCTCTGAATGCTCGCGCCGTCGGCAGGATTCTTCCGGAGTGGGGCTGCGGTCCACAAACGCTTCCGGGACAAAGTTCACACTGTCGTCAGGGGTCAACGGCACGACCTCGGGAACTCTCCGCCTGCGCCGCAGCACCATGTAGGCTTCATTGCAGGCGATGCGGGTCAGCCAGGTAGCGAACTGTGACGCTTGCTGAAAGCCGCCGAGGTGCAGGAAAGCCTTGTGAAAGCTTTCCTGCACCACATCTTCGGCGTCTTCGCGGTTTCTGGTTATGCGGAGCGCAACCGCAAAAATCTTGCGCTTGTGGCGCGACATGAGCGCTTCGAACGCGTGCGTCTGTCCGCATCGGGCGGCGGTTACCAGAGTGTGATCCGGGTCTTTTTCGATATCCGTTCCGAGATACGTTTCCATGATTCCGTTTCTCCTGGGCATTGGCTCAAGCAATTGCCAATCATCCAAGGAGCAAGAGCGCAACCAAATCCTCTAGACTGCGAACAGGGCGCCGAAATGACTGACAGAAAGGGGGATGCGTAAAGTTGCCCGCGTCTTTGCGGTCCGAACCGCAGGGGAATATCTGTCGGAATGCGGGCAGAATGTCCAGTCCGTTGAATGCATAAGCGCCGCCATCTTCGTGGGAACAAAAGCGCAAAGGATTACCGGCACAACGACGACCGACAGAGTCGAAACGAAATCGGCAAGCCTTTTTGCTGCATCCGGCGCGCCGAGCGTCGAACTAAATTCGTTGCCAAGCCCCCGTGCCGCGGCAGAGAATCGTCACGCTCGCTCGGGTAATTGCCTGGAGCGAGGCTTCAAACAACGGGGGCGGAAATATGTCCAGGTTCAATCCTCTTCTGTGGCGCAAACCGCCTGCAATTTTGGGTTATGCGGTTGCCATCCTATCGGTTATCGCGGTAGTGATCATTTCGCGCTGGCCGGCGTTGCACTTGCAAGAGCATCCGGCGGCGTTGTTTCTTTGCGCGGTCATGATTAGTGCGTGGTTGGGAGGAGCCGGGCCGGGATTGTGCGCAACCGTCCTGTCCTGTGTGGCTTTCAATTACTACTTCCTGGCACCTGTCCATTGGTTCGCCATGAAGTACGAAGAGATACCGCGCTTTGTCATTTTCATCGTGTCAGCCGTAGTCGCCTCATCGCTGAGCGCCGCACAAAGGAGCGCCACAGAATCGCTCCGCAGCGCACACGATTACCTGACAGAAACAGTAAAGGAGCTGCAGAGAACCAACCACGCGTTGCAAGCGGAAAGCCACGAACGAATGCAAGTCGAAAGGCGCTTGCGCCGCAGCGAGGGCTACTTAGCGGAAGCACAAAGACTGACTCACACCGGCAGCTTTGGATGGAGCGTGCAGAGCGGAGAAATCCGTTGGTCCGACGAAACGTTTCGCATCTTCGACTGCGACCCGGAGGGGAAACCCACCCTGGCAACGATATTGCTGAGGACTCATCCGGACGACGTCGCCTATGTGAAGGGCACCGTCGAGCGCGTTTCACAGGAACAGAAGGAATTAGATTTTGAGCATCGCTTGCTGATGCGGGACGGTTCCATCAAGTACATCAGAGCCGTAGCTCACGCAGTGAAGGACAAATCGGGCGAGATCGAATTTGTGGGAGCGGTGACGGACATCACGTCCGCAAGGGAGGCGGAAGCCCGTATTCGCCTGATTATAGACACCGTGCCGGCTCAACTCTGGACCGAGACTGCACAGGGCGTCGTTGATTTTGTGAACCGCCGTTGGATTGAGTACACCGGAATGACGCTGGAACAAGGGGTGGGATCGGGCTGGAATCGCATGGTGCATCCCGATGATCTTGATCGCGTGCTGGCGAAGTGGCGCACCCTCATAGCGGAAGGGAAGCCGCGCGAGATCGAGTCACGCCTGCGCAGATCCGATGGAGAGTACCACTGGTTCCTCAGTCGCTGCTATCCGTTGGTTGACCGTTCGGGACACATCCTCGGATGGTACGGCTGCGATACGGATATTCATGACCGGAAAGAGGCGGAAGAAACGCTGCGGCGAAGCGAGGGTTATCTGGCGGAGGCGCAGAGGCTCAGCCACACGGGCAGCTGGGCGCGCGATGCCGCGACCGACGAGATCAGGTATGCGTCTGAAGAATTCTACCGCGTTCTAGGGTTTGACCCGGACGATGGGCCGCCACAACTCGAAACGCTCTTGCAACGCGTCCATCCGGATGATCAAACCAGGGTCAGAGCAAGAGCCGAGCAGGCACGTCGTGAGAAGGCGGAGTACGGGATCGATTACCGAATCATTCATCCCGGCGGCGACCTCAGGGACATCCATGTGATCGGACATCCCGTTCTCAGCCCGTCCGGCGAACTGGTTGAATTCGTAGGTACTGTGATGGATGTGACAGAACGCAAGCGGGCCGAAGGCGCCCTGCGGCAGAGCCAGGCATACCTGGCGGAGGCCGAAAAGCTCAGCCACACGGGCAGTTGGGCCTGGATACCTGCCACGGGCGAGATCAGGTACTTGTCCGAAGAATGCTACCGCGTGCTGGGTTTTGATCCCCGCGGTGCTGAAACGCGATCCGAAATGTTCTTTCAGGCCATCCATCCCGATGATCTTGCCAGAGTTAGGGAAGCGATCGAGACAGCCGAGCGTGAAAAATCGGATTTCGAGCTGGATCACCGGATCATTCATCCCGGCGGCGAGATCAGAGACATCCACGTGGTGGGTCATCCGGTTCTCAGCCCATCCGGTGATTTCGTTGACTTCGTCGGCACCGTGCTCGACATAACCGAGCGCAAGCGGGCAGAGGAGGCGCTTCGCAGGAGCGAGGCTTACCTAGCGGAAGCGCAGAGGTTATCACACACAGGTAGCTGGGCTTACAATATCGAGGCGAAAAAACTTATCCACTCCTCTGAGGAGTATTGCCGCTTGTTTGGCTTTGATCCAGAGAGCGGAGTGCCTTCATTCGAAGAACTTATTCAGCGCATTCATCCAGAAGATCGAGCAGCGGCCATGCAAGAGTTTGAGAGCTCAAGCCGCGCGGGAATAGACCTCGATGCGCATTTCCGGATCGTTCATCCGGACGGCACCACGAAATATGTATACGGAACAGTTCATCCGGTTTTCAACGCGTCGGGCGATGTCGGCGAGCTGCTGGGCACGGTGATGGACGTGACCGAGCGCAAGCGGGCCGAGGAAGAGCGCGACAGATTCCGCCAGGCACAAGCGGATCTTGCTCGCGTCAACCGTGTGACCACCATGGGTGAGCTGACGGCCTCCCTGGCGCACGAAGTGAATCAACCGATCGGCGCCGCCGTTACCAACGCCAGCACTTGCTTGCGCTGGCTGGCGGGCGACGCACCAAATCTCGAAGAAGCGCGCGCCGCTGCCATGAGAGTCGTCACCGACGGCAGACGCGCAGCGGAAATCATCAGCCGCGTTCGGCAGCTCTTCAAGAAGGGAATTACGGAACGAGAGTTGGTTGATGTAAACGACGTCGTTCGCGAGATGATCGTCATTTTGCAAGGCGAGGCCGCGCGACAGAACATAGCTGTCACCATGGACCTGGTTCGAGACCTACCCCAGGTCCCGGGAGATCGCGTGCAGTTGCAACAAGTGATGATGAACCTGATCATGAACAGCATCGATGCCATGAAGGACGTGGAGGGAGCCAGGGAACTCGCCATCCATTCCCGCCTCCTGGAAAACAAGGAAATTCTCGTCTCCGTCAGCGATTCCGGCGTGGGTCTGCCCCCGCAGCAGGCGGATCAGATTTTCAATGCGTTCTTCACCACCAAGCTTCACGGCACCGGCATGGGCCTTCGCATCAGCGGGACCATCGTCGAATCGCATGGCGGCCGCCTGTGGGCTGAGGACAACTCCCCGCGCGGCGCAACTTTCCACTTCACTCTGCCAGCTACAGTCGAGGCGAATGAATGATGGCCGCAGCCGCCCCCATCGTGTTCGTCGTTGATGACGATGCCGGTATGCGCGCGTCCATCGCAGGCCTGCTGAAATCCGCGGGCTTGCGCTCGGAGTGCTTCGGCGCAGCCGAGGACTTCCTGCGCAGCAACCGCCCGGACGTCCCCAGTTGTCTGGTACTGGACGTAAGTCTGCCTGGAATCAACGGTCTCGAGTTTCAGCACAAGCTGGCTGACGCGGGCGTCCAGATTCCCATCATCTTCATCACCGGTCATGGAGATATTCCCATGACTGTGAAGGCCATGAAATCCGGCGCCGTGGAGTTTCTAACCAAGCCGTTCGAAGGCCGGGATTTGCTGGATGCGATCCAGCAGGCCTTGGATCGCGACCAAGTGCGGCGCCAGCAGCAAAGTGGCCTCGCCGGCCTGCGAAAAAGTTACCAGTCTTTAACCGCGCGCGAACGCCAGGTGATGGGCCTGGTGGTTTCGGGGATGTTGAACAAGCAAATTGCCGGCGAACTCGGCACCAGCGAAATCACCGTGAAGGTACATCGCGGCCACGTCATGCGCAAGATGCACGCCCAATCGCTCGCAGAATTAGTCAGAATGGCCGAGAAGCTCGGCGCTCCCAAGACGTAGCCCCTTCGTTATACGAACGTATAATTGCGCCACTCCAGCCGATCTTGCTATTTTTTGTGCATGCTGACTCAGGGAAACACCAAACCAGTCGCGGTCGTCGATGATGACGACTTGATGCGCGGAGCATTGCTAGGCCTGCTCAAAGCCGTTGGCCTGCCCGCGCGAGAATTTGCCTCCGCCGAGGAATTCCTAAACTCCGGCCTGCAGCATGAGGCCGGATGTCTGATCGCGGACATCCGTATGCCGGGAATCTCCGGCCTCGAGCTGCAGGCCAAACTGAACGCAGAACATTGCAGGATACCCATCATCTTCATCACGGCCCATGGCGATGAAAAAATGCGGCTGCATGCATTGCGAGCGGGCGCGGTCGAGTTTCTGGCCAAGCCCTTCGACGACGAAGCCCTGCTCGTGAGTGTTCGAGCCGCTCTGGCAAGTTAATCCTGAAAAGGAAATTTGCGCGCGGGCACCAGGAGGTGCTCTATGGGAGCAGTCGCAAGATTCGAGTCCGGTCGCCAGCACCATAATCAACGCAGATTCGAGCAGTTGATAGGCAATAGCCCTGCGCTGGAATCCGTCCTCGGGCACGTCGAACGAGTCGCACCAACCGATTCCACCGTTCTTCTCCAGGGTGAAACCGGCACGGGCAAGGAACTCATCGCGCGCGCGATTCACAATATCAGCTCGCGCTGCGGGCGGCCCTATATAAAACTGAATTGCGCTGCGATTCCGTTCGATCTGCTGGAAAGCGAACTTTTTGGCCATGAGAAGGGCGCTTTCACAGGCGCGATCGCGCAAAAGATCGGCCGGTTCGAGATGGCGGACAAAGGCACGCTTTTCCTGGATGAGGTCGGCGATATTCCGTTGGCGCTGCAGTCCAAGCTTCTGCGCGTATTGCAGGAGCAGGAATTTGAACGCTTGGGCAGCACGCGTACGCACCAGGTGGATGTGCGCCTGGTGGCTGCGACCAATCGAGACCTGGCGGACATGGTGAAGCGGGGCGAATTTCGCAGCGATCTCTACTATCGTTTGAACGTATTCCCGATTACGCTGCCACCATTGCGCGCGCGCCGTGAAGACATCCCGGACCTGGTGCAACATTTTGTCGAGATTTACGGCCGCCGCATGGGCAAGCAGATCGAACGCGTTCCCGCGGAAACGATGTCTGCGTTCACTTCGTACGAGTGGCCGGGGAACATTCGCGAGCTGCAGAATTTCATCGAGCGCAGCGTCATCTTAAGCGACGGGACGGTCCTGTGTCCTCCTCTGGCGGAGCTAAAGCATTCCGCGGATGTTGAATCGTCTGGAGCAACAACTCTGCAGGATGCCGAGCGCGACCACATTCTGAAAATCCTCAAACAAACCCGCGGCGTCGTTTCCGGCCCCAGCGGCGCCGCCGCCCGCCTGGGCATGAAGAGATCCACCCTCTACTTCCGCATGCAAAAGCTCGGCATTTCGCGTTTGAGCAACAATCAACTCCCCGCGTGACCATCCCGCGTTCCAGAACCCGTTCGAATCGGTAGTTTTTCGGGCGTTTTGAGTGGCGGCGGGCAGTCGCCAATCACGAGAACGGCGTTCCCAGGGGCGCGCGGATTGGGTGAGGCGCCGTTCGATCCGGCACCGCCGGTTCTCGTCACTGTTTGTTGAGCATGATCAAGACAAGAATCAAGGGGAGATAGATAATCGACGCGGCAAGCAGCCCTCGCGCGGACGCATTTGATTTCTCATACGCGAAGCGCGCGCTGTAATAGAAAAAGATCAAGCCCAGCAGGACGGCTCCGACCGAGTAGATGAGACTCGATTTGAAGGCGACCGCTGGAATCAGGCTGACCGCAACGAGAAGCAGCGAAACGGCGGCACTCTGCCAAGTCACAGCGCGGCCTCTCCACCTGCCAGCGGGTAGCACGTGGTAACCCGCGCGTGCGTAATCTTGGCGATACATCCAGGCAATGGCTATGAAGTGCGGGAACTGCCACAGAAAAACCAGGGCGAAGAGTATCCATGCCTCCCAGTCCAGGCGCCCGCGTGCTGCCGCCCAACCAATCAACGGCGGCACCGCACCCGGAAAAGCGCCGGTGAACGTACACAGCGCAGTTTTCCGCTTCAGCGGCGTGTAGACAAGAAGGTAGCTGAGCAATGTTGCCAGCGACAGTAACGAGGTAAGTAGGTTGACGGTCACGGCCAGAAACAACGCGCCTGCCAGCGACACTGCAATTCCGAACCACAGCGCGTGGCAGGGCGCGACTCTGCCCGAAGCCACAGGCCGCCGCGCTGTCCTCCGCATCTGCGCATCGAACGAACGTTCCAGAAATTGGTTCAGCGCGGCCGTGCCACTGGCGACGAGCAACGTGCCCACAAGCGTACAAATCATGCGCAAAGTCTGGAAGCCGGCCGGTGGCAAGGTTCGGCCCGGCGTGCGCGCCAGGTAGAAACCGGCGAAAGTCGCGATCAGAATCAAGAAATTCACTTCGGGTTTGGTCAACGCCCAATAATCGCCGATCGATTCTTGCCGGCGGGTGGCGCAATCCGGGTATGCGCCAACCGCCCCAGTATCCAGAATAGCGATGTGGGGTTCGTTGGCCATGCTCAGCTCACCTCGGGCGCGGAAGTTTCCAGTGCTCGGATCGCTATTCCACGCAGCCGTGCAAAAGCTTCCTGCGATGAGGCCGCTTCCTGCGGCGCCAGAATCCGCATCGTAACAACGATGGCCGGTATCACAAGGATGATCGTCACCGCGACCCACATCATTGCGGCCGCGCATTGCTGATCTGCAAGGGGTGACCATGCGAACATTCGCGGCGCTGAAATATAAGACGGGTAGACGACCCGGTCGCAGAAGGCGAGGAACGCGGAGAGCGCGTCACATGGCAGCGTGGCACAAAACAAATACAGAGGGATCGACCAGCGAGGCCAGTGCGCAACGCTGGGCCACGGCTGAATCACCGGCCACCAGAATAAGAGACCCGCGCCGAGAAAACTCGAATGTTCCAGTTCGTGCAACCAGTTCCAGCGCAGCGCCAGCTCGAAAACTGCAGGGATATGCCACCCGATCAGAGCAACCGTCGCAGCGAGCCAGCAAAATGCAGGATTGCCGGCTATACGCTCGAGCCGCTTTACCAAACTCCAGCGCAGAAGCGGGCCAACGATCTTGCGAGCGACAAATTGCGGCAGGCCGTGCAAAAGCGCTAGCTGCGGCGCGCCCAGCAGAATCAAGGCAGGCGCAACGGACATCAGCAACAAATGCTGCATCATGTGAACCGTGAGCAACGCATCATCGAAGGCATTCAGCGGGGAACCAATCGCGACCCACACAAAGATGATTCCCGCGATAAAAGCTGCGAACCTCCGTGGCGAGACTAGGCCAGGAAACGCAAAGCGCATCCGAAACCAGCCGCGCGCGTAAATCACGGCAGCGGCACATAGAGCCAGATCAACTCCCAGTGGTGCAGACCATGATCGCAGGGCGGCTTGAGCAGCAGCGTTCATGGTAACTCTAAGGATGATCCGAAGCAGGCGCTGCTGTGTCCGAGTCGAGCGCAATCGCCCGCGCCGCGTCGCGCGCCGGCGCTTGTCCCGCGGGATGCAACGTCTCCAGAAACGCGACGAGCGCCGTGGTCTGTGCAGGGCTCAGATTCTTGCCGTAGGCCGGCATGTTGCCGCCACCTTGAATCACCTGTCGAATCAGTTGATCTTGTGTTAGCCGAACCGCGACAGCGTCCAGAGTCGGGCCG
>DATNLN010000067.1:0-4086 GCA_035602855.1 Candidatus Acidiferrales bacterium | reverse complement strand
AATAAGCGGCTTTGGCGGCGCGCCCAATATGGGACATGATCCTCACGGCCGCCGGCACGCAAGCCCCGCATGGCTGGATCTGAAGACAAATCCAAGCCCGACCGCCAGGGGAAGAAAGCTGGTGGTTCAAACTGTGGAGACGTTCGCAAAGGGCGACGTACCCGCGTTCGTCGAGACCCTGGACGCTGTTGAAGTCGGCAAAAAGGCAGGCATGCCGATCGCCCCCATCATGATTTACGGCGACGATGTCAGTCATGTAGTGACAGAAGAGGGTATCGCATACCTCTACAAAGCCCAGGGCATCGAGGAGCGCCGCCGCGCTCTTGCCGCGGTAGCCGGCGTAAGTCCCGTTGGCCTGCGCGCGAAACCTAAAGAAACAGCGGAGCTTCGGCAAAAAGGCATCGTAGCTTATCCCGAGGACATTGGAGTGCGGCGTTTGCAGGCCAATCGCTCTCTGCTGGCCGCGAGAAGCATGGAAGACCTGGTGGCGTGGTCCGGCGGTCTCTACAATGTTCCCGCCAAGTTCAGGAGTTGGTAAATGCAGAGCAGCCTTCTGATTGCGGACCATCCCTACGACACGGCGCCCGGTAAGCAGCGATCTCATCGGCTGTCCACTTCTGCCAATCGACTTGCATCTCTCGCCCGCCAGGCGTTAATTGCCGAGGCCCAGCTTACGCCGAAGCCGGGGTTAGTTGACCGGCGTGGTTCCGGTTCGCACCGCGACCTCTCGCTCAAATTGATGACGCAATCCGCGACTGTCCTTGAGCCTTATTTTGTCGCGATGGCATCCTGCTCCCAGGTCCGGGATCTGGATGATAACTTGCGCGCGGAGTTGGCTGTAATCGGACGTTACGCGGAAGGCGCGATGTACAAGGCTACCGAGGGAAGTAACACCCACAAAGGTGCTATCTGGATTCTCGGCCTTCTTGTCGCCGCGGCCGCGCACGAGGACGGCCAACATGCGCGAGGGATCGCGGCGGCGGCGGGTAGCATTGCACGGTTTCCCGACCGGGCGCAGCCAGGACTCATTACCCACGGTGACATCGTGCGAAATCGATATGGAGCCGCTGGCGCGCGCGGAGAGGCGGCGAGCGGCTTCCCACACGTTATTCAGTTCGCACTCCCCACTCTGCGCGATCGGCGAGCACGGGAATTCCCAGAAGAAATCTGCCGCCTGGACGCGCTGCTGAGTGTGATGTCTGACCTCGACGACACGTGCGTACTCTATCGAGGCGGTGTTGAGGCCTTGGACATTGTGCAATCGGGCGCACAAGCCGTTCTAATGGCTGGTGGATACGGCAGTCGAAACGGCCGGCAGCAGATGCGTGAACTCGATCGCGAACTGATCCGAAGACATATTTCGCCCGGCGGAAGTGCCGATTTGCTGGCGGCAACAGTCTTTCTGGATGCCGTGGAGCGCGAGCAAAGCGAAGTATGTAAGGACCGAAGTGAATGGGAGGCGAAAGATGGAACAGCTTAAGTTCGATTATCCGTCGGCGGTGCGGCCCGTTACCAAGCGAGCACACGTTGGCGTTGTCGGGTCGGGAGACATGGAGGTTTTGATGCAACCCGCGGAAACTGGCGCAGCGCAGGTCTCGATTTTAACCAGCGTGAATGGATTTGGTGCTAGCTGGAAGGCAGTGATGGATCGGTTCTTCGCGAAGTATGACGGCGCGGTCCGTATCGATATCAACGATGCGGGCGCAACTCCGGGCAGCGTGATGCTGCGGCTCGAACAGGCAGTGGAGGTAATAGAAAAATGAGCGCTACATCCGTTATTCCAGCATTCGTCAGGCGGCATAGCTTCATCGAGCTAGACGCCAGAGCTCGGGCGCAGAGCCTGATGGATCCTGGTTCATGGCGAGAACTGGTCGGCCCGTTCGATCAGATTGAATCTCCGTGGCTGCCTATGCAAGGGATCGCGCCACAATCCGATGACGGTTGCGTTGTCCTCAAAGGCACGATCGCTGGTAATCCTGCCGTCCTCATCGCGCTCGAAGGGAAATTCCAGGCTGGAAGCATGGGCGAGGTGTCGGGCGCGAAGATGACTGCGGCTCTCGACCTGGCGACTCAGGATTCCCAAAACGGCAAGAAAACGGCCGCAGTATTGTTGCTCGAAACAGGCGGCGTACGCTTGCAGGAAGCCAACCTCGGACTCGCGGTCATCGCCGAAGTGATGGCATCGATCCTGGCCCTGCGTGAGCATGCGCCGGTCATCACCGTGATCGCGGGCACCGTCGGGTGTTTCGGCGGCATGTCCATAGCAGCAGGACTCTCGAGCTACATCGTCATGACGGTGGAAGCGCGACTAGGGCTGAACGGTCCAGAGGTGATCGAGCAGGAGTCCGGAATTGAGGAGTTTGATTCCTCCGATAAGGCGCTTATTTGGGCCATCAACGGCGGTGAACAGCGCGTCGGGATGGGCGTGGCCGATGAGCTGGTTTTAGACGATGCGGAGAAAATCGCCGCGTCAGTTCAGCACTATGTAAAGGCCGGGCTGCCGAGGTTACACCGCAGCAAGCAGGTCGAGCTTTATCGCGAGCGCATTGCGGCGCTCGATACTTCCCAGCAGATCGATCCACTCACGCTAAGAAAAAGCTGGAACAGCAAGACCAACCAGGGAGGCGCAAGATGAGCGAACAAGTAGGACTTCGAGGCAAGGCATGGTTGCAGGCGTTGACCGGCCAGAATTCACCGATGAAAGGAGATCCAGGCTCCGTGCTCACTGCGGATGCCAAGCTCGGTGACGAGACGGCGCGCTACCTATGCGTAGTGCCAAACCCCGACGCTCGCTTTCCGTGTGCGCGGCGCGGAGAAGTCGGACTTGAGGAGTCTTACACGCTGGCAACGCGTTTACGCGAAGCGATCGAGCAAGACAAGAACGGCAAGAAGCGTCCGATCATCGCCATCGTGGACGTAAAGAGTCAGGCTTACGGGCGCCGCGAGGAGACTGCCGCTATCTTCCTGGCCACTGCAACGGCTGCGGACGCTTATGCGTCCGCGCGGATGAAAGGGCATCCTGTGATCGCGCTAGTGATGGGGAACGCTATCTCCGGCGGCTTTCTGACACATGGTTACCAGGCGAATCGCATCCTTGCCTTCGATGACGCTGGCGTCGTCATTCATGCCATGCACAAGGAGGCGGCCGCGCGAATCACGCTTCGAACCGTGGCGGAGTTGGACGAGCTGGGGCACAAGATCGCACCGCTGTCATACGACATTCACGACTACGCCAAGCTCGGCCTGCTCCATAAGCTGCTGCACGTCGAAGATCCCGATAGACCATCCCAAACCACCGTGGCTCAAGTACAAAAGGAATTGATCGATGCGATCGCCGATGCGCGTGCGGGATCGCAGGATCTCAGCAATCGGCTCACTTCGCCAGGTGCGCGTGAAATGCGTAAGGCAGGCTTGGCCGCTCGCGCACGTATGGAAGAGCAGTGGCGTCAAGCGTAGGGCAAAGGTATGGTCAAGATTCTTGCCGACGCTCTGGTGCCGATCTTCGCCGGCCTGCTGCTGGGGTACATTGCGGGCCTGCGGGGCGTCCTGGACAATCAAAACGTTCGAAATCTCATCGTCTTTGTGATGAGTTTTGCCGTCCCTTGCTCAATGTTCCTGTCCATCGCGCAGACTCCGCGCGCGACGTTGGGAGAGCAAACCGGGGCAGCTCTGGTGCTGGCGATCGTCTACTTCGTTCTGTTCGCAGTGACCTTTGTTTGGGCTCGTTCTAGCGAAAAATTACCCGCTTCGGATAGCTCCGTACTTGCACTCACTATCAGCTTTCCAAACTCGGCCGCTGTGGGGTTGCCGTTGCTTGCTGCCGTCTATGGCGCCAAATCTCTCGACACTGTGGCAACCTCCATAGCCCTCGGGTCCGTTACCGTTTCTGCGATTACCCTCGCGATCCTGGAAGCAGGCCGGGACAAATCAGGAAAAGGATTCTCTTCTCGACAAATCGCTCTTTCGCTGCTTCGATCAGTGAAGAAGCCAATCGTCTGGGCGCCGCTCGTTGGGCTTGCGTTCTCTTGCGCGGGCTTGCATCTCCCTTCTTACATGGATGCATCACTTGCCGTGCTTGGCTCGGCG
>DATNLN010000052.1:0-2976 GCA_035602855.1 Candidatus Acidiferrales bacterium | reverse complement strand
CTCGTGAATCGCCAGTGGCTCGCCCACAATGCTGCCCACGCGCATCCGCGGATTCAGCGAAGCGATGGGATCTTGAAACACCATCTGCATCCGCCGCCGCAACGATCGCAGCTGCGCGCCATGTGCGCCCAGCCAATCCTCACCACGAAAAATAATTTCACCGGAATCGGGTTCCACCAGCCGCAGGATCATGCGCGCCAGAGTCGTCTTGCCGCACCCGGATTCGCCGACGATCCCGAGCGTTTCGCCGCGCTCCAGCGCGAAGCTCACGCCATCCACCGCCAGCGCGCGCCGCGCCGATTGCGTGAACGCGCCGGTGGAAACGGAATACGATTTGCTCAGCGCGCGCGCCTGCAGAAGAATTTCGCCAGGCATGCTTACATTTTCTCGGCGGCGATTTGGATTCCGGTGTTGACCATATAGAGGGCGGGCTCCGCGCCCGGCGGGCAGACGTCTGCGGGCTCAAATCGCGGATGAAAATTCGATCCGTCATCAGCAATCGAGGAAACCATCAGCTGGCGAGCCTCGATATAATCCGCGTCGCTTGGTTTCCACCCCGCCACGTGCATCCAGTGTTCGAAAGTCCGTGGATGCTCGCGCGTTTCCGTCGCCGTAATCCGCAGGCCGGCGGCAGCCATCAATTCTCTGAACTCCGCGAGCGTCAGCGACCGGCAGTGCGAATGATCGCGAATCCATTCGATACGGTGATTCAGCGCGCGCACTTTCGGATCCTCCGGCACGATGATGTCAATCAATCCCAGGCGACCGCCGCGCTTCACCACCCGCGCCATTTCGCGAATCACGCGCGCCGGATCGGAAATATGGTGCAGGCTGTAACTGGTCACCGCCAGATCCAGCGCGCCGTCCGCAAACGGCAGCGTCTGCGCGTCCCCAATCGCAAAGCCGAGCTTTCCGAGCAATCCTTCCTGCGCCGCTTTCTGCCGCGCGCGCATCAGAATCGCCGGCGTCAAGTCGTAAGCGCACATCCAGCGCACGTGTTTCGCAAATCGCAACGCCAGCGTGCCCGGGCCGCTTGCCAGATCCACGGCCAGGTCCCCGGGGCCGGCCGCAACCAATCGCGCCAGCAATTCGGCTTCGGCCACGCGCTCGGCCACTGCATAATCGCCGAAAACTTCGGCAGTCTTCGTGAATCGTTCGCGCACCAGCGCTTTCAATTCGTGATCGCTCACGCTGGCATGATTCGGCGGCCCGTTTGGCGATTCGTTCGTCGCGCTCATGGAACGAGAATACACCTCGCCTGGTGATTTTTGTCCACCGCGCGCAATTGCGGAATCGCCGCGTCGCACTCCGCCACGTGCTGCGGGCAGCGCGGACCGAATGCGCAGCCCGCAGGCAGCGCGCCCAGCGAGGGGACCGTGCCTGGGATCGGCACCAGCTTTTCGCGCGCCAGTCGTGGCGCCGCGCGCAGCAACCCCTCGGTGTAGGGATGCCGCGGCGAGCGCAGAACTTCCGCCACCGGCCCTTCTTCCACAATGCGTCCCGCGTACATCACCGCGACGCGCCCGGCAACTTGCGCCACAACTCCCAGATCGTGCGTGATGAAAAGCATCGAGAGCTGCAGTTCGCGCCGCAACTTCGCGAGCAGCTCCAGAATTTGTTTCTGCACGGTGACGTCCAGCGCCGTAGTCGGCTCGTCCGCGATCAGCACGCCCGGCCCTGCCGCCAGCGCCATCGCGATCATCACGCGCTGGCGCAGTCCCCCCGAAAGCTGGTGGGGATATTGCCGCGCGCGCCGCGCTGGATCGTTCAGCGCCGCACGCTCCAGGGCTTCGAGCGCGCGGCGATGGATTTCGCTTTTGCGCGCGCGCTTTTCATGCACGCGAATTGCCTCTTCCACCTGCGCGCCGATGCGCAGCACCGGATTCAGCGCCGTCATCGGCTCCTGAAAAATCATGGCGATCCGCCGGCCTCGCAGCGCAATCCAATCGTCTTCCGGGAGCGTGGGCAAATCGAGCGTGCGCGCCGGGCCGGAGGCAAAGAGCGCCGAACCGCGCACGCGCGCGCCGGGCGGAAGCAGCCCCATCAGCGCCAGCGAAAGCATGGTCTTGCCCGAGCCCGATTCACCGACGAGGCCCAACGAACTACCCGGCTCCAGCCGCAATGACACTCCATTCACCGGACGCACCCAGCCTCCCGGCGTGGGCAACTCTACGGTCAATTCGCGCAAATCCAGCAACGGCGCCATGGGCCCATCATAGAGTTGCGGCCGGCCAATGGAAAGCATGAGAGAGAAGACGATGCGTGGCGCGCACTACCGCCGGGCGGCGGGTATTACGAACTTCAGAGCGGTATGTGTGGGAGAAAAGCCCACGACCTTCGTATCCACGAGCCCAGCTTTGCGCCCGGCGCTCAACACGTCGGTCTCACGGATGATGGTTTGCCCTTTCGGGTAGACGATCCACAGCGCACCGGCCGGCGCCAGCGCAGCAGCCAATGCTGGCACGCGCTTCAGCTCCGCAGCCGAACCCGCGCCAAAGAAGATCAGGTCACATTCGCGCCCCAGCCGCTTCGAACACTTCGAAATTCCGCTCAGATCTTTTTCGAATGCCGCATCCTGCGGACCCACAAGCGTCACGTGCATTCCCGGTTTCACTCCAAGTTTTTCGATCGTGCTCTTGGGATGCAGAATTTTCGCGGCCCACTTCTCGGCGAGCGGACCCAATTCGAAAACGGCTTCGCCGCCGGAAAACCGCACGCGCAGCTCGCCATCAACGGCATTCACCTTGCGGATGTCCTTGAGAGGAATCACCAACCGAAAGTCGCCGCGGAAAATAAGCTCGTTCGTCTCCAGCAGCGCGCGGCCTTCGCCCGATTGTTTGCCGAATCTCACCTGGCAGCGATTCTCAGCCCCCAAAGCTCACACTCCCGTGGATGTTCTCTGGCGGCAGTCGGAGCGCCGCTCTGCGAGGCCATAGCTTACTGCCCACAAACAAATCCGCAATGCGAAAGTTTCTG
>DATNLN010000038.1:0-15270 GCA_035602855.1 Candidatus Acidiferrales bacterium | reverse complement strand
TCCCCGGATCAAAGCCTGCTTGCGGCTCCCCGAGGCTTATCGCAGCTTGCCACGTCCTTCTTCGTCTGTTGGCGCCAAGGCATCCACCGTACGCCCTTAGTAGCTTAACCATAAAACTTACCCAACACGTCGCCATCGCCGACCCCTGGATGATCACTCATGCAGAAGATCGACACCGCGCGTGGAGTAAATTCGCCTTTCCACATTGCGCTACTCTCGAGCAAATATTTGCGGTTTACTACGCCATGCGAGACTTGAAACTCGCATAACATAGTGCCAGCTTCCTTCAGTTGTCAAAGAACTTCAATCCTGTCAACAACTTCGGACTGGATTGTCTCCCCTCCCGGGGGAGCGCTCAAGCGGTTTGGAGCCACTTGAGCGAAAACTGTTTTTTGCAATAAAAAAACCCGGCGTCGAGCGCCGGGCGGATCCGCCGATCCTGCGAGCCATGCTGCTGGCCACTAGGGCGGACGTGCTCGATGCTCGATTTCTTTCTACCCGGTGTTTGTATCCAAACTCACCTCTGGATTAGAAGGCGGAAACCGGTTCGTCTGCGAAGTGCGCACCTTTGCAGGCGCGTGTTCGCATCAGGGGAGTATAGCAAGTCTAGAAATTTCGTCAAGTATTTATGATTTATTTTTTTGGCATACTTCTGTGGATTTCACCTGCTTCTGTGGATATTCCTGCGCGCCAGAATTCGGGCTGGGCTGGGGTTGCTGCTAGCCCTTGTTGTGCTTGAAGAATTCCACCTGGCGCAGGCGCTTTTCGGCTTCTGCGCGCGTCTTGTAAGGGCCGCCGAGGTTTTTGCCTTTCTTCTCCGAGACCACTTTGTAGCCGTCTTTTACTTTCTTGATCATATGCTACCCTCCTGCGCCAATCTCGCCCGGCCACATAACAGAGTCAATACCATGCCTGCGGTAGAGCTTCTCGCCAGAAGCGGCTTTCTGCGATATGTTCTCAACCGGAACGGAGGCAAACTTGACGCGCCACACAAAGTCGAGCGATGGCCGAATCGCGCTCATTACCGGCGGCACCGACGGGTTGGGCCGCGCCGCAGCTGTGATGCTCGCGGGCCACGGTTATCGCGTTTTTGCCGGAGGGCGCAACGCCGAGCGCATCGCGGCGCTGCAGCAATTTGCAGGCGAGCGCAAACTGCCGCTTACCGCGATGGAACTGGATGTTTGCGACGACGCTTCGGTCGATCGTGCCGTGACCCAAATCGAGAAAACCGCCGCTCCGGTCGATGTGCTGGTGAATAACGCGGGTATCGCCATCGCTGCGGTGATGGAAGAAATCACGCTAGCCGATTTGCGGCGGCAATTTGAGACCAATTATTTCGGCTTGGTGCGCATGTCGCAGCGGGTGCTGCCCGCGATGCGGCGAAAACTGCGCGGGCGCATCATTAATATGAGTTCCATTGCCGGCAAGGTGGTCTCGCCGCTCTTTGGACCCTACAGTTCCAGTAAGCACGCCGTGGAAGCGGTGAGCGACGCCATGCGCCTGGAAGTCTATCCGTTCGGAATTCAGGTCGTGCTGATCGAGCCGGGCTACATTCCCACCAGCATGAATCGCAACGCGGGTGAATTATCATCTGCGTATGCCAAGGCCGCCGCAAACAGCCCTTACAAGGCCGTGTATCAGGGCTTCCTTAGAGCATGGAGCAAGACCACCAAGTCATCGCAATACACGCCGGAAGATTGCGCACGGGTCATCGTGCGCGCGGTCGAAGACGATCGGCCGCGAGCGCGCTACCCCGTAACGCGGGAGGCAAAGATCGGTATTCTGGCTCGGCGTTGGCTTTCCGACCGCGCCATGGATCGGCAGATGCGCAAGACGATGGGCATCCCCGACTTTCAGCCCGCGCCGCCACCCGGCGCGCAGAAATAATTCCTGCGTGGTCGCAAACGATATCAAGCGGCCGACTGGCTGCAGATGCCCGCGACGATGAGTCCCAAGAGTACGAGTTGAATGCCTCCTGCGATCATCCACTTGATCGCCAGCTGGTAAGGCACGATGTATACGACATATTCGCCCAGCGCGGTGGGAATCACCGTGAGGAAGGCGATCAGGATGCCGTAGCGAATGCCCTGCGCCAGCCAGGGTTTTTTCTCGGCCCCGCGTGTGTAGATGTAGGCAAAGAGCGCTGCAAAAAAGAATTGGCCCACGGCCATGGCCCAAAAGCGGTGCATGATGCCGGCGGGGGAGCGATGGCTTGCCGGAATCGCAGCGTAGTCGCTCATCAGCCACACTTCGTGCACCAGATAGTTCGTGAGCATCAGCACGACGTACGCCGCCAGAATCGCCAGTAGCAGTTTCTTCATGGACGTGATCTCCTCCTGCCGCCAGATTTTTTGAGCCCGGGGAAAATACGTGAGAGGGAAATACTCCGAGCGCGCTTGGACGCGCTCCGGTAGGCGCAGCCTAGCACCGCTAGGCTGCAGGCGATAGCGATTTTTGTGCCGCGCCCGAGCCGTCAGAGGTTTCCAGGCGAGGATGGGCCCGCCAGGCGACTTATCTGAGGTAGGTTGGATGTTCGTGAATTCCGAGCGGCATTAGGGGTTTGTCACTTGAATCGAAACACTGGCAGCGCGCAGCGGAACATACTGCGCTTCCCAGGCTGCGTGCGCGGGACTTTCTGCATAAGCGTCCGCGGCCGCGCGATCGCGAAATTCTATGGCGTACGCGGCGTTGAAATCACGCGGCTGCATGCGTTCGCCTTTGATCCAGATATTTTTGATGCCGGGAATTTTGGCGGCCATGTCCTTGATGCCGTCAATCGCCTGCTGCTTCTGGGCGTCGCTCGCCGCCGGGTTCCATTTCAGCTCGACGACGTGCAGAATTGTTTTCGGCTCACCGAAGCGGTTCTGTCCCGCCACATAGCCGCTGGCAAACAAGGCCGCCGCCGCAAGCACGCCGCAAAAAACCTTTCCCGCATTCGTAAACTGGATTCGCATCGGTTCTCCTGGGCGATACCTCATCTCACTTGAGTTTAGCGAGGTCGCGGCAAGCGAGCAATACGTTGCCTGCATGGAACTTCGCCGCGCGAGCCAGCACGATTTGCATTGACCCGCTGCTCACCGCTTCGTTACGATGCGCAACAATATGGCTTGGGTGCGCGGTCCGGAGCGCGGCTGCGCGGAGGCGCCATGTACTGTTCAAAGTGCGGGGCCAATGTCGCGGACGGGACTGCGTTCTGTAGCGCGTGCGGGCAGCCCATGGTGGGATTTTCGGTAGGACAAGCGGCGCCGGTTCCCCCCTCCGCTGTGCCGGCAACGCAAGGTTACGCGCAACCAGCGCCAGCAGGCTGGCCAGCCGCGGCAGCGCTTCCCGCCGTGGCGTACGCCGGATTTTGGCTGCGCTTTGTGGCCTGGATAATCGATCGCATCGCTTTACAGATTGCCAGTTCGATTTTGTTGCTTCCCTTCGGAGCTTCGCTCGGAGTGCGCCAATTTTTGCGCAACCATCCACCCTCATCGCCGGAAGAGCTGTTTCCCTTGTTTGCGAGTATGGGCAGAATTTTCTTGCTGACGACCGTGCTGACGTGGCTTTACTACGCGCTGCTGGAAAGCTCGGCTTGGCAAGCAACGCTTGGGAAAAAAGCGCTGGGCCTGGAAGTTACCGATTTGGCAGGAAGCCGGATTCAGTTCGGCCGGGCCACGGGTCGTTACTTTGCGCGCTGGCTTTCGGTCATGACAATCGGAATTGGCTACATCATGGCGGGGTTCACGGAAAAGAAACAAGCGCTGCACGATATTCTTGCCGGCACGCTGGTAATCCGTAAATTGTAGGAACACTCGCAGCTGCGGTTGCGTAACTAAATTAGGGGAGCGCAATGTTCTGTTCGAAGTGTGGGACCCTGCTGACCGATGGTGCAACATTTTGCAGTGCATGCGGGCAGGCCACAAGCGCCGTCGAGCCGGTTCGAACTGCGCCCGCACCGCTAGCTTCCGGACTGCCGCCGGCCTATGTTGCCCAGGCGCCCGCAGCCGCCTTTGCGCAAGCCCTGCCGTCTCCTTACGCTGGATTTTGGCTGCGCGTCGTGGCGCATTTGATTGACGATGTTTTGCTGGGCATTGGGATGGGAATTTTAGTGTTGCTCGGAGTGGCGATGGTTGGCGTCGGGTCCATTCGTCAAACGTTTGCAGGCATGAACGGCGAAAACCCCGAGGTACCCGCTGCCATGATCTCTGCGATCATTTTCCTGGGCCTTGCCTCGCTCCTGCTCGCCTGGATTTACAATGCCGGGATGGAAAGTTCCCGGCATCAGGGGACGCTTGGGAAAATGGCGCTGGGTTTGATCGTTACCGATCTGGCAGGGCGGCCCATTGGTTTTGGCCTTGCCAGCGGCAGGTATTTTGCAAAGATTATTACCGGGCTGATTCCCCTCGGGATCGGTTATGCGATGGCGGGATTCACCGAGAAGAAGCAGGCGCTGCACGACATGATTGCCAGTTGCCTGGTGCTGCGAAAAACCTAACTCAAGATTTTTTGCATCGCGGCTCTTGCTGCTGCACTAGGAATCCGCAGTTGCTGCACAGCTTCTCGAGGCGCCGCTCTCCCCTACACTCCCCAGCCGTAACGCTCGGAATGCACCAGCGCATCGTGCAGCTCCGCGCGAATGTGCTCGGTAAACTCCGAACTACGCAGCACGCGTCCGCCGGTCTCGGCGATATCCATCGTGCGGAAACCGTGATCCAGGACGCGATCGACGGCCGCTTCAATCCATTGCGCTTCAATCTCCAGGCCGAATGATTCGCGCAGCAGCAGCACCGCGGAAAAAATGGCGCCGAGCGGGCAGGCTACGTCTTTTCCCGCCAGCGATGGCGCGGAGCCGTGAATCGGTTCGTACAGCGCGGGCTGGCCGTCGCGGCCCCGGCTGAGCGAAGGAATCAGGCCGATCGAACCGGCCAGCGCCGCCGCTTCGTCGCTGAGAATGTCGCCAAAAAGATTTGCGGTGAGGATCACGTCGAACTGCGCAGGTCGCAGCAGCAGTTGCATGGCGGCGTTATCAACGTAGAGATGTTCGAGCGTAACTTCAGGATAATCGCGCGCGATGCGCGTCACGGTCTGGCGCCACAGCGCCGAAGTCGCAAGCACGTTCGCCTTATCCACGCTCGCGACGCGGCGGTTGCGCCCAGCGGCTCGCTCGAAGGCGTAGCGCGCCACGCGTTCGATTTCAGCGGCGGTGTATTCCGCCACGTCGCGCGCGCGGGCTGCGCTGCCCTCTCCCGTGAGCGAATGCTCGCCAAAATAAATGTCTCCGGCCAATTCGCGCACAATTTCGAAATCGCAATCGTCGCTGCGCTCGCGCCGCAGCGGAGAAATGCCGCTCAGCGCCGGACGCAGCCGGATGGGACGCAAATTGATGTACAGGCCGAGCGCCTTGCGCAGGCCCAGCAAACCAGCTTCCGGGCGCTTATCCAGCGCGAGGCTATCCCATTGCGGTCCGCCGATCGCGCCGAGCAAAATTGCGTCAGCAGCGCGGCAGCCTGCAAGAGTCTCGGCAGGCAGCGGCGAGCCGAAACGCTCAATGGCGGCTCCGCCAAAAGCCAGTTCGCGAAATTCAAATTTGTGTTCGAACGATTTCGCGCAGTCTCCCAGGATTTGCACGGCGGCGTGCGTCACTTCGGGTCCGATCCCGTCGCCCGGCAGCACGGCGATGGTTTTCCTCACTCCAGACATGACTGTAATCTCCCCTGCGGATGAAAATTGTTCAGTTCAGCGCGTCACTCCGGCGGCCGCGGTTTGTCGCGACGGTGCTTGCGCGCGGGTCCGGCGCACTTTGTGAATGATCGAAAGCAGGTCGCGATCGGTGACTTGCTTGGCAGCGTCGGCGCGCGCCGTCGCCAGGCCGTAGCATTCAACCAGCTCCCCATCGGTCGTGGTGTAGCCCAGCTCTTCCAGGCGCGCGCGCAGAGCGTTGCGTCCGGAATGTTTGCCCAGCACGAGGCGCCGCGCCGGAACGCCCACTTTTTCCGGCAGAATAATTTCATAGGTAAGCGGATTCTTCAGGATGCCGTCCTGGTGGATTCCCGCCTCATGCGCGAAGGCGTTGGCGCCGACGACCGCTTTATTCGGCGGCACGTTGATGCTGGTGATGGCGGAAAGCAGGCGGCTGGTGGCGTAAATCTTCTCCAGCGAAATATTGGTGCGCACCGCAAAGTGGCTCTTGCGCACCTGCAGAGCGACGGCAATTTCTTCCAGCGAAGCGTTTCCGGCGCGTTCGCCGATGCCGTTGATCGTGCACTCCACCTGACGCGCACCCGCCGCAATGGCCGCCAGCGAATTGGCGACGGCCAGGCCCAGGTCGTCGTGGCAATGCGCGCTGAAAATCACTTTGGGATAGGCAGCAAGATGTTTGCGCGCGGCGCGGAACATGTCTCCATATTCATCCGGGGTCGTGTAACCGACGGTGTCGGGAAGATTAATGATGTTGGCTCCGGCGGCGGCGGCGGCTTCGATTGCTTCGAAAAGGAAATCCAGATCGGTACGGCTCGCGTCTTCGGCGGAAAATTCCACGTCGTCGCAACGGGCGCAGCCATAGGCCACAGCCTTGGTAATCTGCGCCAGCGCCTCGCTGCGCGAAATGCGCAGTTTGTGCTTCAGGTGCAGGTCGGAGGTGGCGAGAAAAATGTGCAAGCGCGGTTTCGCCGCAGGTTCAATGCCGCGCAGCGCCGCGTCCACATCTTCTTGGCGCGCGCGCGCCAGAGCCGCCACGCGGCAATCCTTGATTTCCGCCGCTACGGCGCGCACGGCCGCCAGGTCGCCGGGGGATGAAATCGGGAAGCCCGCTTCGATCACGTCCACGCCCAGCTGTTCCAATTGACGCGCCAGCTGCAGCTTTTCCTCTGTATTCATGGAAAAGCCGGGCGACTGCTCGCCGTCGCGTAGCGTGGTGTCAAAAATGTGGACCTGTTCCATGCAGACTCCTTTGGACCATACCAGTGTTTCGTGTGCGGGGCTAGGAGTCCAATTTATAATTCTTGCATGTAAGATAAATCTCTCTTATACAGGAGGATGGCCCGGGAGGCCGGTGGCATGGACCTGGCGGCATTGCAGATGTTTCAGATGGTGGCGAGCGAGCGCAGCTACTCGCGCGCGGCGGTGAAGCTGTTTCGCACCCAGCCCGCGATCAGCATCGCCATGCGCAAGCTGGAGGACTGGGTGGGCCAGCCGCTGTTTGTGCGCGGCTCAGGCGCCCGCACTCTGACCGACGCGGGCACCCTGCTGCTGGAATACGCCGAGCGCATGTTGAACATGCGCGAAGAGATTCGCAAGGGCTTGCAGGAACTGCGCGGCCTGGAACGCGGCCAGCTCTCTCTGGGAGTGAATGAAAGCTCGATCCACGCGCTCCTGCCGGCCCTGGAGCATTACCGCCGCCTGCATCCCGGGATTCACATTCGCGTGCACCGCGTGTTCTCGCGCGAAGTCCCGCGCGAGTTGCTGAATCATCAGCTCGATATCGGCGTCATTACCTACCTGCCGGAAGAACGCGAGCTCACCACGGCCGAATTCTACCGCGACGCGCTGGTGCTGGTGGTCTGGCCTGGCCATCACCTGGCGAAGCGCAAGGAAGTGGACATCACCGCGCTGGGCGACGAAACTTTTGTCGCGCATATTGTGGAATCGCCCTATCGCCACCGCGTGGTGCAACTGTTCGCCAAGCACAAAGTCCCGCTGCGGATGGAAGTGGAGCTGCCGACCATCGAAAGCATCAAACGTTTCGTGGAAATGAAAAAGGGCGTGGCCATCGTGCCGCGCATGTGCGTGGAAGGCGAACTGGCGCGCGGCGATTTGCGCGAATTGCGCATCAAACAGATGCGGCTGGAGCGGAAACTTTATTTGGTGTACCGGCAGGATCGCCCGCTCACCGCCGCGGCGCGCGCCTTGGTGGACATTATTCTTCCGCGCAAGAAGACGCCGGCGAAAGGCAAGAGCGTCGCGCCGCAGCGTTAGGCTTTCCGAGCCAGCTCATCGAGGGCTGCGCCCATGCGCGCCAGGCCCCCGCGCACATCTTCCGTCTTTCCCCCCACGCCGATGCGAAAGTGTTCCGGCATTTCGAAAAAGCGGCCGGGCACGACGCTGGTTTCGTACTTGTCGCGCAGCAGCTGGCAGAAAGCGTCCGCGTGGCCGCTGGTAAGCTGCGGAAACGCAATCGCTCCGGCTTCGGGCCAGATCGCCAGCAAGTCTCTGCGGCTCTTGAAAAATTCTTTCAGCAAAGCGCGATTGGTCGCAAGCAATTGCTTCGCGCGCGCGGCTATTTCCGGCAGATGCTCGAAAGCCAGCACGCTGAGCAGCTCGACCGGATGCGGCGCCATCACGCCGAACAGATCGTTCAGCCGCCACATGCGCTCGGCCAGCGGCTTTGCGGCAAAAATCCAGCCGCAACGCAATCCGGTTAGGCCGTAAGCTTTCGTTAAGCTGCTGGTGGCAATGAAATTCGGACCGAGCAGGAACGAAGTTTGCCAGCGCGAATCGAAGCAAGCTTCCAGGTATACCTCGTCCACCAGCACATGCGCGCCCATGCTGCGCGCGATTTCGCCTACGATCCGCAGCTTGGAGTCCGTGGTGCGCACGCCGCTGGGATTATGCAGGTTGGTGATGACGATCAGACGCGTGCGCGCAGAGATATTGCGCTCGACTTCGCGCGGATCCACCTGAAACCCCGATTCGAATGTGCGCGGGAAGCGCCGGATCTTCGCGCCCAGATATTCCGCCGTGGAAACAATCGCGCCGTAAGAAGGTTCTTCGATTAAAACTTCATCGCCCGGCTCGAGCAACGCGGCCATCGCCAGATGATTGGCCATCGAAGTGCCCTGGGCGTGGACGATCGATTCCACCGGCACGCCGGATTTCGCGCAGAGCTTTTGCAGCAACGGTTCGTAGCCGTAACCACCAGGGCCGGAAATCTCAAGGTCCGCCATGCTCGCGCCCAGATCCGCCAGCCGAACATGCTCCACGTCGCTGATCGCCAGGTTGTAACGGGCACTTGAGCGCAGCTTCGCCCATTCAATATAGCCGGAACGAATTTCTCGCCTTTGTGGGCTCATGCGCTGAACTCAAGGGACTCTTATTTGGAACCGGGCGGACGCTCTGAGCTGCCGCGAACCAGGAAATAGACGGGGACCCCGGCGAAAAGGATACACAGAGCGACGCCCGCATTGCGAGGGAATTTGTAGATGGTATTGAGCACAACGAGCCAAGCGACGGCAACGAAAACGCCCGTGGTCCAGGGATGTCCGGGGACGCGGTATCCGGATTCGGGCGCCGCAGCGCCTGGTCGCGCGTCCCGCGCGCGAAAAACGAAAAGACAACTGGCGGATAATCCAAAAAACAGCCAGTCCATCACCACCACGTAACTGAGAATTTGCTCGTAAGTGCCCAGCAGCACCGTCGTGCTGATCAATGCACCCAGCAGCGCGATCGCCGCCACCGGCGCGCGGCTGCGCGTTTCCAATCGCGCAAAGACGCCCGGTAACAGGCCATCTTCAGCCATCGCGAACGCCACGCGCGGATAACTGAGCATCGCCTGGCTCAGGAACCCGAGTGTGGAAATCGCGATGGCGATCGCGATCAACGAGCCTCCCAGCGCACCGAGCGCCCGGCTCATCAGCGACGACGCCGGAGTCGCGGTAGCGGCAAGGCCTGCGGGCGAAAGCGCCTGAATGTAAATAAAATTCGCAGCAACGTACAGCACGATCACGCCCCCGACGCCGAGCAGAAGCGCTTGCGGCAGATTCTTGCGCGGATTAGAAATCTCACCGGCCACGTAGTTCGATGTTTGAAAGCCGCCGTAGGCAAACAGCACCGGGATCATCGTCGCGCCGAACACCGTGAGCAGATCGAACGAGAGCGGGCGATCGAGCAATGGAAACCATGCCGTGTGCGCGGCGTCGGGTGGCGGCCAGAACATTAGCCGCGCGCCGCAGGCGATGATCATGGCAATCGCCAAGATGCGCAGCAACATAAAAGCGCTTTGCACCCGTCCTCCGGCGCGCACGCCCAGGCAATTCACCACCGTGAACAGCAGCACCACCGCGACCGCGATCCATTTTTCCGGAACCACGCCATGCGAAAACACGCGAAAATATTTTGCAAACGTGACGGCCACCGCGGCGCTGCCGCCGGCATGAATCACCAGCAGGCAGATCCAGCCATACAAAAATCCCAGCAACGGATGATACGCCTGGCGAATGTAGGCATACTGTCCGCCGACTTTTGGCATGCGGTCGGCCAGTTCGGCATAAATAAAGGCGCCCGCGAGCGCGATCGCTCCGCCGGCAAGCCACGCGCCAAGAATCAGCGCGGGTGTGTGGACCAGCCCGGCGACAACGTAGGGGTTGATGAATATGCCGGAGCCCACGATGCCGCCCATCGCCAGCATCGTCGCGTCAAACAATCCCAGGCGAGCAGCCAGAGTCGGGCGCGGCTCCGGCTGCGCCATGGCCGTTTGTGCCTCGCGAGATGGAGTAGGATCCGACAAAAAACGCGCCCGCGAAGTTTGCCGACGCCGCCCAAAGCAGGCGGCGCGAATCTATCATCGCCAGCGATGCAGACCAAGCGTAGCGCGACATCGGCTGCGTCTGGCAAAAAAGCGAAGGGCGGCCCGGCTTCGGACCGCCCTCCAATGGCACCTGAAACTAAAATATTTTGCAGCTATTTTCGTTCCCTACTGCTTGTCGTAGACCTGCACGTCGTGCGACTTTGCGCCGCTCGGGGTAGTGCCAGTCTGGTCCACGGTCGTGACCTTTCCATCCTTTGAAACCGACACCTTGGATATGGCGATTTCCTTGCCGCCCTTTTTTTGTGTCGCCACGTAGTGGTTGGAATCGATGCGCTTGGCGGAAATCGTGTCGGCGCCGCTCGGCACCGAACCCGTGATGGGATTGTCTTTGCCGTCAAACTGCACGGAGAAGCCGTAGGAAATCGGCGACCCGTCCGCGGCGACTCCCGCGAAAGTATATTTCACGCCCTTACCCTGCGCTTCCACGGTGCGCGTCAGGCTCTGGGGCACCGGGCCGGGATCATAATTCGATTTTGTGACGTTGAGCTTCCAGGTTCCGACCAGCGGATTGCTTTGCGCTCGCAAAGTGGCGGAAGCGGTGAAAGCCAAAAGAGTAATCGCGACGAATTGTAAGAGACGTTTCATGAGTGACCCTCCTTGGGTCTGAACTTGCCTGCTGGACTTGGTGGAATTTGTCTCTTGTTGGAATTTTCCATCGATTTACGGCCGACGTGAACAACGGGCGCAACGATATGCCTCATCACGCTCGAAGTCAATGAGCTTCGAGCTAGCAACGCGCACGACGCCCCACTTTTGCATGTGACCTGTGGGTAACGGCGCAGTCCGGAAACTCCTTGCGGGTCCATTCGGAAGGGCGCATATATTCCATGGGGTGCGTGTGGGTTTGGCGAAGTTTTTCTCCTGGACTGTGGGCACGCACGTCCGTCGACTTCTTCGCAAAGCGGGAGAGAAAATGATCGGGTTGCTGGACGATCAGCGCCGCGCGCAGCGATTGCCGATTTACCTGCCCGTGCAGGTGTATGGCAAGCTGGACGGCGTGCCGTTTTCCGAAAACACGGAAACCATTAACGTGAGCGCCTGCGGTGGGCTGGTTCCGATATCCGCAGCGGTGGTGCGCGCGCAAAAATTAATTCTCACGAACCTGCAAACGGATCAGGACCTGACCTGCCGCGTGGCGCGCCTAATTCGCAGCGAACGCGGCCAAGTGCTGGCGGGTTTGGAATTTCTGCACTCCGCTCCGGGGTTCTGGCGCTCGTCTCCTTGAGCCATCGGTTTGGCCCAGGCGATCCCCGCAAAATCCTCCCGAAGATGCCGCTCGTTGCAGCTCTATTTTTCCCGGCGATTTGTTCTCCTAAAATCGAATCCTGCGGATGTAGACTTGCGTGCTGACGGGTGGTTCAATTTTCGACCGCCGCTATGCCGCGAACGAGGTGATTGAATGATGTACTGCAGCAGAAGAGCGCAAGGCGCGAGGAATGCTAACAGGCGCGAGCCGCTCGCGTGTTCCAGCGCGCCTGTCGTGCCTGTTGCTCGCCTGCTGATTCTTAGCGCGCTCCTTCTTGCGATTCTGATGCCACAAGCGTCGGCGCAAACATCGCCGCAAACCCCGCCCCAGCTCTCGTCCTCCGGGCCCGCAGTGGATTACCTGGTCTATGTGGTGTGCGAGTCGGCGGACAAAGTCGTGCTGCTGCGCTTTGGCCCGCACGGTTTTCACCAGGAGCATGAAACGCACATCGGCCTGCTTCCCGTCGATATCAACGGCCCGCATGGAATCGCGGTATCGCCGGACAAGCAATTTGTGTACGTCTCTGTAGGTCACGGACGCCCGGATGGTTCGGCGTGGAAACTAAAGGCCGGGACCGAAGAAGTGGTGAAGTACACGGCGCTCGGTTTATTTCCAGCGACAGCGGACATTTCCCGGGATGGCGAGTTTCTCTACGTCGCCAACGCGAATTTCCACGGCGACATGGTGCCTTCCTCGATTTCCGTCGTGGCCACGGGCGCGATGCTGGAGGTGAAACGCATCACCACCTGCACCATGCCACACGGCTCGCGACTCAGCCCAGACGGCACCCGGCATTACTCCGCCTGCATGATGGACGACATGCTCGCGGAAATCGACACGCAGAAATTCGCCGTCTCGCGTTACTTCATGCTCTCCGTCGGAAAAGAGATGGGGATGCAGGGCGCGCCGCAGTCGCAGATGAAAATGTCGGACCTCTCCTGCGTGCCCACCTGGGCGCAGCCTTCCAACGACGGCGCGGAAATTTACGTGGCGTGCAACAAATCGAACGACATCGTAGTGGTGGACACGGCCTCCTGGAAAATGGTGAAGCGATTTCCCGCCGCCAATGGCGTTTACAACCTGGCCATGACCAAAGATGGGCGCCTGGTTGCCACCAACAAGCGCGACCAGTCCGTTTCCGTCTTCGATCCGAAATCGGGCAAAGAATTAGCGCGCCTACCCACCAAGCGCAGGGTAGTCCACGGTGCGGTAGTCACCCCGGATAATCGTTACGCATTCATTTCGGTCGAAGGCATAGGTTCCGAACCCGGCACCGTCGAGGTGATTGACCTCGATACGCTCAAGACCGTCGCAACGCTCGATGTCCCTACCCAAGCCGCCGGGATCGACATCTGGAAGACGGAGCCAAGCACGCCGTAACGACCACGTGCGACCGGCCCGGTCGGCTGTGGAATTCGCCTCATGCCGCGGGCCCGAAATCGCCGGCGGCGGATCTCAGACCGCCGCCTAATCAACTGATATATAACGACTTACTAACAAATTGTCATACATCTTTGCGCGACCCGCAGAATTCACAGCCCCGGGCTAGAATTCACAGGGATAGAGCTACTTTCGTGCTCGCAGGCACTGTATAATGCTCGCTCCTACCCGATAAGAATAAACTTCGAATTGAGGTGTCCCGTGACCCAAGCAATGGCAACGCAGCAATACTCTGGAGTCTATTGTCGCGCCTGTGGTGAACCGATTTCGCTTCCCGCGAGAGCTGAAAAAGCTCTGGCGGCACACCAAGCCGAAGCTTCCGAACCTGCGCGCGAAGCGCTTCCGGTGGTTTTCAATTTACGTTGCAAGGCTTGCGAGAAGGAAAATTTTTATGGCGCAAAGGACGTGGCGAATATCCACGGCGCGCCAAGGTTGGCCCGTCCGCGAGCACGCGCGACGGCGACGCTGTTGCGTCCGGACCTGAAACTGGCGCGAACTGCAAACGCCTAGGCTTTTTTTGCTGGCGACGACCTCTTCCGACACCCGCACGATCTCGAGCGCACAAGTGTGCAGGTGCGGCTTGCGCTGTGGTGAAGGGCCTAACGAGGCGGGGGCTTTGCAAAGGCGGTGCGGGTTCAGGAGCCAGCAGAGACCGGGAACCCGATGACAAGGTGCTCACCAGATCCCGATCCTGCCGCGGTCCAAATGCGACCGTCAATCTTCAGCCGACTACTTATTGCCCGCAGATTCCTTTGATTCGTTGTACGGCGAATTCCTGTCCAAGACCCGAACCAGGTGGCGGCCCGACGGCGGCACTGGAATTTTTCCCCCGATCACGATTTCTCTGGCGGTGAGTTTTTGGCCATAGACATCGGCCGTGGCGTCATCGTCCGGGCGAAGCGTAGAACCTTCCAGCGACACTCCAACAAAGACCCCACGCGTGCGCGAGTAGCTCAGAATCTCCGCACGCATGAAGGCATCGGTGTTCGCCGAAGCGTCGCGGCCCACAGGACCCGCAGCGATCGAAGCATCCCCACCCAGCTTGACCTTGCTGCTGAGAATGGACTGCGCGCCGCGATCATTCATGACCAGCAGGACCAGATCCGTGGCTTGTCCTCCGATCTGGAATCCAATGCTGCCGCCCTCCAGCGCCATCATGGCCGGCGAGCCCCACGGTCCGTGAAATTCTCTGCCGGTGCGGCAAACCATTGCGCCGCGGCCATAACTGGCGCCAACGACGAATGCCGCCTTAAGCACCGACGGAAACACGATTACGCATTCGGCTTTTTCCATCACATCGTGCGGAAGGTTATCCGGTATATTCATGATTTCCTGCATCACGATGCCGGAATTTTCCAGGCGCCGCTGTTCCTTGTTCTTGGCAAAAAGCGTTGTGGTTGCAATAAGTCCCAGACATACGACAATTATTGTTTTACGTATCATTGCTGACCTCCCTGATCAGAGTTGCGGCCGCGGATCTTGCGTTTTCCGGGACCTTTGTGAGGGCGCCTGAAACCACGCCGTGAGCCGGGGGGAGCCCGTCGAATGAAAAGCGTTCTCCAGCTGCCCCCAACCGAGGACTTCCGTTAGGATTTTTCTTTAGCGCCAGCGAAAAGCAGAAAAGCTCCTCCAAGAATCGCCAGGCCTCCGACGATGGGAGGAAGTGGTATGTGCTTCTGGGTGTCAGCGGTGGCATGGATCGGCCCCACATCCGAAACTGTTTCGCGATGCGTGTAGTTGATGCCCTGGTAGGCGAGCGCCAGCACACCGGAGAACCACCAACACGATGCCGGCCAGAGAAGTTGATTTCATAATGTGGGCGCCGCGATCAGTCAACTGCGCTGCGGCCCTGCAGAACCCGGATCAGCAGCACGATCACGGCCAGGACTAACAGAAGGTGGATAAATCCACCGAGCGTGTAGGAAGTGACGATTCCCAACAGCCACAAAACCACCAAAATCACAAAAATCGTCCAAAGCATTTCGGCCCCTTATTCCTTTTCCGATGTGCGAGTTCCAGG
>DATNLN010000011.1:0-10351 GCA_035602855.1 Candidatus Acidiferrales bacterium | reverse complement strand
ATCAGAGCGACCGCAAGCGCGCACACTGCGTACTGAGTCAGAATCTTCTTCATGTGGAACTCCTCTACGTCAATTTAAACGACTCGTGCTTGCTGCGCGTAACGCCGAATCCAGGTCTCAACGCGGCGTTTTTTTAACTCCCCTGCGCCAGCGAACCGGCTAGCCGTTTTCAGCACCGCCTGGCGGCGCGCCTCCGTCGGCCCACCAGATTCATGTGTTCTTGGCGATGCTCCTGCTCACGGAACATATGCCGCGAAGAACCAGAGTTCGCAGGAAAAGTGACATGCGGTGTCCGAAATGAGACAAGCGGTCAGAGTTGGCCGTCAAATACTGTTGTCACGGATCTGTTCACAGGACAAAACCGGAATTCAAAGTGTGGCAGCGGTGTCCAGCACAAACGTCTGGGCGGTTGGCGGCCAAAGACTTTGTACCTTCCGTTTCAAACGCTTCGTTACATTGGGATGGCAGCACCGGGAGTCTTCAGTTCCTTATCTTTCTCCCCAATCAACCGAGACAAAGGCCGTTCTACAGCCGCGATGGACGTGGGGTTGGCGCTCTCGAAGGCCCTGTCTTCAGTGAAGTCTCCTTCGAAGGTTCAGCTATAATCCGTGGAGGAGGGTCGATACACCCATTGCTGCAAGCCACACCAGATATGGGACGGACGAGATGGATTTTGATCCTGTGTGCGTGGACGATTGTAGGACTGTTGTTTGCCGTGCGCAGGATCGTGCTGGTGAAGGTGCAGGGCAGCCAAGACAGCTGGCTGATCGTGGGTGCGCTCGAACTTGTCTACTGGTACGTATGGGCGGCATACACACCGCTTGTGATTGGTCTGGCCAAACGGTTCCCGTTGACGGGGCCGAGGTTTGTGCCTCATATAGCGATCCACACAATTACGTCGCTCCTGATGGCTCCCCTAGCATCTGTCACCGAATACTTTCTGAGCCGTGGACTTCTGCGATCAGTTTTTCGCATAACTGATCCTGGCGTGCTGCGCTTTCTCTCGCCGTTCGCACTCAGTGTTCTATCTATGAGCTTTACTGGCAGAGTTTGGCTCTACGTCCGCGATGATGGCCCGGGTCCGGCACCGGGATCGCGCCTGCGATTCGGCGTCGGACTCACCGATGTCCAGTCACGCTTGAAACAGCTCTACGGGGACGAGTCGTCGCTGGAACTTACCGGGGGCAACGGTCGAGGCTGTGAGGCCATCATTACCATTCCACTGCGGAGTTCGCATGAAGACGCGAGTCCTCATCGTCGATGACGAACCGATCGCCCGGCGCGGTATCCGTCGCTATCTGGCCGAACACAGCGGCATTGAAGTTGTAGGCGAGGCGGCGAACGGAATAAGCGCGGTGGAGCAGATCAATGAACTTCATCCCGACATCGTTTTTCTCGATGTGCAGATGCCTGATCTGGATGGTTTTGGAGTCATCGAAAATGTGGAGCCATCGACCGGCCCCGCTCCCGTTTATATCTTCGTCACGGCTCACGTTGCGCACGCCATTCGTGCATTCGAAGTGCACGCTGTTGACTATCTCTTGAAACCGTATGATAAGGAGCGATTTGCCAAGGCCTTAGCTCACGCACGCCAGGTCCTCGAACAGTCCAGGAAAGCAAATCGAGGACTGGAACCACTGCTCCAATCCCTCCGCAGTCTCCGCCCGTTGGAACGCTTTGTGGTAAAGGACAAGAAGCGGATTTTCTTTGTCCCCGTTTCCAACGTGCTGTGGATCGAAGCCACGGGAAACTATGCCTGCATACACACCGCCAGCGACAGTCACCTGTTGCGGGAAACCCTGGCACACCTGGAAGAGAAGCTAGCGCCCCACCACTTCATCCGAGTGCGGAAATCGGCCATCGTGAACACTGCCCGCATTAGCGAAATTCGTCCGATGTTCGATGGGGTATACGACATCATACTGGCGGAAGGAACGGTGGTCACGTCGAGTCGCAGATATGCTCACAAGTTACGGGTTCTGCTGGAATCCTAGTCATGGCACCCGGGAATTGACATCCTCCGCGCCATGAATGGCGAGGATTCCTACGGCAGAGGCGGCGTTTTTCATCCGCTTGCTTCGGTGGGTTCCTGGCGACGAGCCGGGTTCAAGGCCTCAACTCTCGTGGTAGCGGACGATTACAGTCACAATTCCCTCGACACAATGGTACAACATAAAAAGCTAATTACCGTACACCGCAATAAGCTAGCGGAGGACGCCGCTGATGGCCGCGCCGCCGAAAAAACTCGCCGAATCACTCGAACTGCTAGAAAAGCTCCAGGCCGCGGGCGGCGCAGCCGCGATCCGCGCGCGCGACCTGACGCTTACGCACCGGGAGCGCCTCATGGCCGCGTCGAACTGACCTCCAACCGTGCTGCTTGTGGGTCTCTGAACCGACCGGCTTCATCGCGCCAAAGTGATGAAAACCGCTGGCAGAAAAGACCAAAAGCGCTGGCTGAATGAACCAGCGTCCCGAGATCACTCATGCCGAATCACTACGGGGAGGTAAACATTTTATCCGGCATCATTCGAGCTTGGCGTACTCCTGTTTGGCTTGGAGTAATGCGGGCAGGTCGGCGTCGGCATCCTTCCACTTCGCGAACAAATTTTGGTACGCGACGCGGGCTTTTGCGTCGTGTCCTGCGAGAGCGTATGCCCGCGCAAGGCCCAGATACGCCATGATTCCGTTCGGATTGTTTTCCTCGCCGTTATTCAATGGCAAATTCGGTGTATCCAGCGAAGCCAACTAGACGTCCTAATCGTAGAAATCCGCTTAAAGGAAACCTGCTCTCTGTTCAGGGCGAGATCAGTAAGCCGGCGGCCCGGAAAGTTACACGAGGATTTCAGGGGTGCTGCGAAAGTTGACCATCGTCGCAAGTTGTTTGTTCGGTGCGGTGCTTGCTGGTGTGTGCTTACTTGAAAGCCAGGTCAAACCCTCGCAGGACGCAATCGACGGGAAAGATGTGTTGAAATCGGAGTCGCCCCTGGTTGTCCTTGATGTTGTGGTGACGGATAAAAAGGGCCAACCCGTCTATGGCCTAAACCGTTCCGATTTCACCGTATTCGAAAGAGACGAGAAAATGACGCTGCAGAGCTTCGAGGAGCACCGTGCCGATCAGGCTCCGCCCTCGGCTTCGCTGCCGGCCAAACAGGTTCTCGCGCGGAATGTATTCAGCAACGTCAGCGATACGCCCGACAATGGGCCGCTGAACGTCCTGCTGATGGATGCACTGAACACCCCGATGGCCGACCAAATGTACGTGCGCGAGCAGATGCTGGAGTATGTGAAGAAGGTACCCAAAGGCACGCGCATCGCCATCTTCGGCTTGTCCAACCGTTTGTATCTGCTACAGGGAGTCACCACCGATCCGGCGTTGGTGAAGGCCGCTGTGCAGATGTTTATGGCCAAGGCCCCCGTCATGCCCCAGCTGCGCGGCTGGTACACGCTCGCGGCGATAGACGAGCTGGCGCGATATCTCTCCGGCCTGCCCGGGCGCAAGAATCTCATCTGGTTCGCCGGCTCGTTTAACCTCGGTATTGTCTCGGACGGCGACCGGGCGGATCGCTTTGGATCACTGGCGAACTTTGCGGACGACGCGAAGCAGACCGCCAACCTGCTGACGCGGTCTCGGGTTGCGGTGTATCCCATTGACGCACGCGGCCTGTTTAGCAATCCGGACATGAGTGCGGGTGTCGCCCTCCCTCCGGGGGCCCAAATGCTGGGCCCCAGTGCGTGGCAGATATCGGACGGAAAGTTCTTAGGAGAGCGCGCGGCCGAGAAAATCACGATGAACACGCTGGCTGAGAGAACTGGCGGCAAGGCCTTTTACGACACCAACGGCCTGAAGGAAGCGTTACAGCAGGCCATCAATAACGGCTCCAACTATTACACGCTAGCCTACGCCCCCACCGATCGCAAATGGGATGGCCGTTACCGCAGCGTGCGCGTGAAGTTGGAACGATCCGATGTGGATCTCTCCTACCGCCGAGGATACTTCGCGTATGACCCGAGTGTCCCGCGCGCGCACGAGGGAAAGTCGCAGTCCATGAGCGTGATGCACTCCGCCATGCTGCTCGGTGGACCCAACCCGACTCAGATTCTGTTCACCGTAAAGATCGAGCCCGCTGCGAAATCGGAGAATAGCCTTCCGCCAACCAATCAGCCGAATGTAAAGAAGATGAAGCCACCCTACCGACGTTACACCGTCTCCTACGATGTCAACCTCAGGACTGTCGCGTTTAAAACCATACAAGACGGCATTCATCAGGGATATCTTGAGTTTGAGGTCTCACTGTACAGCCCGGATGGCGAGTTGATGAACGCGATCGGAAAACTGGTGAGGGTCAAGGTGCCTGCGGCGGCCTATGAGTCGAGGCGGCAGAGCGGGTGGAAATTCCAGCAGAATATTGATGCGCCGGTTAAGAGTAAATGCTTTCTGCGAATAGGAGTGCACGACGTGAGTACTGATCGCGTCGGCGCAGTCGAGGTGCCACTTGCGGCCATCCAACCGGTGTCCGCCGCGGATGGCAAAACGTAAATAGGCCATCGCGGTCGGGCAGAAGCACGGATATTGCTCAAACCACGTTCTTGATGAATCATGAATGAGCGTTTCTGGCATGAGACTTAAATGCATGGGCAAGCGTTCTGGCTTTATCGCGTTATTGCTACTCGCTTCGGCAGTTGCTGCCAACTCGCAATCGACTGCTGCGCCAGGCGCGGAGTGGACACGCTTGGCATCGCCGGAGCAAGCCGGGTGGTCAGCTGCGAACCTGGCCAAAATACGCGATTACCTCGAGGAGATTGGCTCGACCTCGGCGATGATCGTGCAACACGGCGTGGTGGTCGCCAGTTGGGGAGACATCACGCACCGGTCCAACCTGCACTCCTGTCGCAAGAGCTTGTTAAATGCACTGATTGGTATCGCCGTGGCCGACGGCAAGATCAACCTCGACGACACACTCGCGAAGCTTGGAATTGACGACAAGAAGCCCTCTTTAACAGAGGAAGAAAAACAGGCCACTGTACGCGATCTGCTCGAGGCTCGCTCCGGCGTTTATCACCCCACGGTTTACGAGACCATTGGTATGGAAGAAAAAAAGCCTCCACGCGGCTCTCATGCACCGGGCACCTTCTGGTATTACAACAACTGGGATTTCAACACCCTGGGTTACATTTTCGAGCAGGGCACGGGCAAGAAGATATTCGACGCCTTCTACCGCCAGATCGCTCAGCCCATTCAGATGCAAGATTTTCGGGCACATGACGGGCATTATTTCACCGGAACCGATACGCGCTTCCCCGCCTATCCGATCGAGATGAGCGCTCGCGACCTGGCGCGCTTCGCGCTTCTCTACCTTCATGGGGGCAAATGGAACGGCACTCAAATCGTTCCGGAGGATTGGGTCAAGGCCAGCACCCGCCCGTACTCCGATTCAGAGTCCGGCGGCTACGGGTATCTGTGGTGGACAGGCGATTCCGCCAGCGGAGCGCCGCAAGAAATAGTTTTTCCCAAAGGAAGCTTCTGGGCGGAAGGCTCTCTGGGGCAATATGCCGTGGTGGTGCCTTCACTCGATCTAGTTGTCGTCAACCGGGTGGATGAAAAGATGACCAAGCGCGCAGTGCACAAGCCAGAGATGGCCCACATGGTTAGGATGGTGGTAGCGGCCGCGCCAGCGAACTAAGGAACTTCCTCTATGCTGACTAGCAGAACATCTCCGGTTACGCGACGCTAGCGGCTAATGCTTCTGGGCAAACTTCGTGCCGAAAAAATCTCCCTTATTCCACTCGGGCGGCTGATTCCGTTGGGCGAGTTGGTAACCCACGAGAAAATTCAATCCCGCCGCCTTCGCGCCGGAATCGTAGTCGAGAGGCTGGTCCATATTGTCGAGAGGTGTGTGATAGCGAGTGATCATCCATTTTTTCTCGAGGGCAAGGCCGTTGATTTTCGGGTCCGTGCTGGTGATTCCATCCGAAATAACCACGGCTGGAACGCCCTGAAGCACGAAGGAATACTGGTCGCTGCGAATGAAGCCGGTCTCTTCCGGCATGGGGTCGGGAATGAGCGCGTAGCCGAGCTCCCCGGCGGCTGATTCCGCTGCTTTATCGATGCTGGAGTGTTCAGCGCCCATCGCGACAGCATCTTTCATGGAAAAGAGGATTCCCGGAGCGCCATCGATATTGACGTTGGCGACGATCTTGTTTAGCGGGACTGTCGGCGTATGAGCGAAGTAATCTGAGCCCAGCAGACCCATTTCTTCTCCGGTGACGAAAACGAAGAGTATCGAACGGCGAGGCGGCCGCTCGAGACTGGCGTAGGCTCGCGCGATCTCAAGAAGAGTGGAAACACCGGAGGCATTGTCAACTGTGCCATGGCAGACGTTGTCGCGGTCGATTGGCGGACATATCCCAAGATGGTCCACGTGCGCTGTGTAGACGACGTACTGGTCGCGAAGCGCCGGATCGGATCCTACAACCTCGCCGATGATATTCGGGCTTTCATATGTGGTCTGGATACTCACAGTGTGGATTCGCGCTGTCCAAGTGAGCGGGAAGGCTTGGGTTTGGCTCAAGCGCGCCGCCGCGATGGCATCTTCCAAGGTCTTCGGCCCGTTGGAGAACAGCAGTGCGGCTCCAGTTTGGCTAAATTGCGCGACGCCTCCCCCGGGAAAAGGATCGACAGGCGTCCCTGTTTTGTCGAGCCAATTGGTGCTACCCATTCGGAACTGCGGAACGTCCCAGTCCCAGGGCCAGCGCTTCCAATCCTCCGGGAGGAGGGTGCTGAGCATCGCGACCGCGCCGTGCGCGAGGGCGTTTTTCGTCTTCACGATGTCATCAGAGTAATAGGCGCGCACGGTGGACGGGAAACGTGGCGGAGCGCCGTAAAACGTAAGAACGATTTTCCCACGCACATCGATTCCCGAGTAGTCATCATAATTCTCGTCTGGCGCGGACACGCCGAACCCCACGAAGACAATTGGAGCTTCGAGTTTGTTCTCCGCATGAGTCACGTCGCCGGTCAAGACATAATCCTGACCGTCGATGAGCTGTTGCTCTTTGTTATTGGCCCCACGGCCGCTGGCGACCAGTACCAACGAGCTCTTCGCAGTGTCGAGCACGGCTTTGCGGAGCGGAACTGGCTGGAACCACGTGCCGTTCAGGCCGCCTGGGCGCAGGCCCAACCCCTCGAGTTCTGTGGCGACGTAGCGAGCGGCGATCTGATAACCAGGAGAGTCGGGAGCGCGGCCTTCCAACATACCGTCGGAGAGGAACCGCATGTGCGCGGCGATCGCTTCGGGACGGATCACTTTGATGGCCGCGTCGGCGGCGGACTGATCGGCCGGGCTGAGCTCTTGCGCGCTCGACGGAGCGCAGAATGATGTCGCTAAAAAAACCGCGACGAATAAAGTTCTCATGTGTGATTTCCGTTTCTTGGGCTTGATGCTCGCGCCATTCTACACCCTGCACTGTCTTTGCAAAATCAGCCAGCTCCATTTGGAGCTTGCCGTTGATTGCGGCTGACTGACCGGCCAGCCGGACGGAGTCCGCAAATCCTGATTCACGCTGCGAGCTCTGGCCCTGGTCGGGCGAGGCGGGCGCAGTCACCCTCCGAGACCGATGTGTTCGTACAGTGGAATGTTTATCCACTTATGCTATGCGCGGAGCAACGGCCACTCCGGCCACTCGTCTCGGAATTTGCTTGCTGGCGATGCCATTCAGCGGGAACGTTGTAGCGCCGTGAATGGCCACCATCATCGAATTCAGTGTGTCGAAGAAATCAACGAGGAGCGCGGCGTTGGCGTTGACCGGATTCTTCAGGCCATGCTAACCTGACGGCATGTCGCTTCTCCTGATTCATTGTTGTAGCAGCCACCAGCCGTTCCTCGGGTGAGCTGCGGACGTTTTTAGTGCTCCTGAAACACCTTCCCCAAAAGCTCATCTGAAATGCTCATCGTTTTGCCGTTTTGATCCAGCTAGAAGCCGGCATCCGCGTCCGGGCTTCGTTGCGACATTCCAGCCGTGGAGATTCCATGCGACTCGCGACAGATAAACGACTTGTGAAAGAAGGCGACAGCACATTAGCAGCAGCGACGAGCCTATCCGGAGCCGTCCGCGGGACACCCGAGGATCTCGCCAACATCGTATCTCTGTTCGCGTTGTCTGATGGATGGATGGAAAAAGTGCGGCTGCGCGTCGAACAGCGCTGGTATGAGCGCCTGTATCTCGGACCGGATTATGACATATGGGTGATCAGTTGGCTGCCAGGGCAATCCACCGGCTTCCACGACCACGGTGCCTCCTCGGGAGCTTTCGTTGTAGCGACCGGGATTCTGGAGGAGCATCGTGCCGGTGAGCGCACCCGCGTAATGCACCCGGGCAAGCCGCGCGCATTCGGTCCCGATTACACGCATGACGTCCGCAACGTCTCGCTTGCGCCGGCAATCAGCATTCACGCATATTCTCCTCCGCTTAGCGACATGAACGAATACGAGTTGGATGGCGGTCAACTGGTTCCCCGTGAGCGCGCATTCGGGCAGGGTGCGACGGTCGATCAAGAGGGGCAAGTGCAAGAGCGGAGACCCTTAGACCGGACCGGTACCTTGAGCATTGAGCAGGTGCTTTCAGCGGCACGCGCCCGACTGCGACGGCTATCCCCGGATGAGGCCTATGAAGCGATGATCAAGACAGAGGCCACACTCGTCGATATTCGTTCCGAAGGCCAGCGCGCAATTGAGGGTAGTATTGGGGACGCGGTGGTTGTTGACCGTAACGTGCTCGAGTGGCGGTTCGACCCGGCTTCCAGCGCACGGCTGCCGGTCGCCACCGATCACGACATCCAGGTCATCGTGTTCTGTTCAGAAGGCTATACCTCAAGCCTCGCGGCAATAGCTCTGCAGGATCTTGGACTCTGCCGCGCTACGGACATGATTGGTGGATTTCAGGCATGGAGGGCAATGGGTTTGCCGATCATTCCGCCAAGCAAGACTTCCTAGGAATTGTCTTTCAACAATGGGCTGTCGGGAAGACGGGGACTTCACTTCAGTGCAAAGAGCTTCTCGAACAGCTCTTTCGACAGCAGAGCCCCGTTTTCGGTGAATGCGACAGACTTGGCTTTGGTAGCCGGATTCGAGATGTAGCCTTTCTCGTGCAACAGATTCATTACTTCCCAATCGTGCCCCTTCCACGCCCTCATGCCGAATCTGTCCTTGAAGGAAGTCAGATAGAGCAGTGCCAGAACCGTATGTTCCAGTTTTTCCTGATCAATCTCCATCGAGCACCTCCTTATTCCATCCCGGGCAACGCGACGCAATATGAAAGCTCGCTCGCTTTGCAGTGGGTATTGAGCGAGCTCAGAAAAGAGCGCCCGCTATGGATAACGCGAAGTTTACCGGGATGGATGTGCCGAGGGAAGCGATCTCTACAAACAACCCCCCTCAGTTTGGCGAGCTTCCAGGGTAAACTCATGGCCGCGCGAGCGAGCGAACACTCGCGAGGAGGTGCGTTGGGGACAGTTGAGTTTCTCTATCTGGACCAGGAGGCCGTGCTCGCCGCCGATGTGCTCGATATGCGCCGAGCAATCCATGTGGTCGCAGGCGCGCAGGCCCGGTCCGCCAAAGGTGACGTTCGAGAACCACATAAGATTGTGCTGCGAAGCGCAGAGACCGCCGAAAGCGAACCGCTCGGCCGCTTTAACGGTCTCGCGGCATCGATCGAAGCCCCAGTGCGTTCCGCTGTTGGCATGAAATGGATTGCCAGTTTCCCCGCCAACCGGCAGCTCGGTGCGCCCCGCGCCAGTGGGCTGATTATACTGAACTGTCCAAAAACCGGTGTGCCTCTGGCTGTGATGGACGCAGGCCTGATCAGCGCCGTGCGGACCGGTGCCGTGACAGGCCTGGGCGTTCGCTATCTGGCCCCAAAAAAGACGCGCAAGATTGGCATCGTGGGCGCTGGATTGCAATCTCGGACCCAGATCCTGGGGCTGTGCACGGAACTAGGCGATATTGAGGAGATCGCTCTGTTCAGTCGGCAAATCTCTACCGCAGAGTCCGTCGCCGAAGACTGCCATCGCCAATGGGCAGCTCCTGTCCATGCGGTGCGGACTATCGAGGACGCTCTCCGTGGTGCAGATGTGGCGCTGACGGTAACGACCTCCCAGGAGCCGCTGATTCGGGCGCAGCACATCAAACCTGGCGCGCTGACCATACAGCTGGCGGGCCATGAATTCGATTTTGACGTCATCCTGCAGTGCAAAAAGATAGTTGCCGACGATTGGGAAACGGTGAAGCAGCGCGGTATTATGACTCCCGCCATCATGCACCGCCGAGGTTTGTTGCGCGATGAAGACGTGCAAGCA